>NZ_JBFUEN010000014.1:0-119722 GCF_056403915.1 Terrabacter sp. P2_E3 | reverse complement strand
GGGCCGGCCGGGCCGGCGGGGCCGGCCGGGGCGGCGGGGCCGGGGGTGCCCGCGGGTGCGGTCGGGTCGTCGCCGGTGGTGGGCTGAGTGGGATCAGACACTGGCTTCTCCTTCCTCGAGGACGGCCTGTCTGTCGTCCGCCCGCTTGGCACGGACCGTGCGCCGCGGGGGCAGCAGACCCTGCGGGCGGAAGATCGCGAGCAGCATGAGCGCGAGACCGAAGACGAGCACGCGGAAGTCCGCGAACTCACGGAAGCGCTCCGGGAAGTAGCTCACCACGATCGCACCGACGATGACACCCCAGCGGTTGCCGGCGCCACCGACGACGACCGCCGCCAGGAACAGGATCGAGAGCAACAGCTGGAAGCTGTCGGGCGAGATGAAGCCCGCCTTGGTCGCGAAGAGCGCACCCGAGAGGCCACCGATGGCGGCGCCGAGCGCGAAGGCGAGCAGCTTGAACCGGAAGGTCGGCACGCCCATCAGCTCGGCGGCGTCCTCGTCCTCACGCGTGGCCTCCCAGGCTCGACCTACCCGGCTGCTCTTGACGAGGATGTCGAAGAGCAGGACGAGCGAGATGACACCGAGGGCGAGCCAGTAGTAGGGCACGAAGTCGTTGATCCCGAACTTGAGGAAGGTCGAGGTCGTGTCGAGGTCGACGACCGGGGCTCCGCTGCTCCAGTCGATGCTCGGGACCTCGAACAGCTCGAAGCCGGGCGGCTTGGGGATGTCGGAGATGCCCTGCGCCCCGCCGAGCCACTGGGAGTTGACCAGGGTGAGGCGGACGATCTCACCGAACCCGAGCGTCACGATGGCGAGGTAGTCGCCACGCACGCGCAGGGTCGGGGCACCGAGGATGATGCCCGAGATCATGGCGATGACGATCGCGATGGGCACGACGACGACCCACGACATGTGGGCGTGCTCCGAGGTCAGGACGCCGATCGTGTAGGCGCCGATCGCATAGAAGCCGACGTAGCCGAGGTCGAGGAGTCCGGCGTAGCCGACGACGATGTTGAGGCCGAGGGCGACGAGGACGTACGTCGCGACGGTGAAGAGCACACCACCGAAGTCGGAGCCCTCCGTCGTGATGAACGGGATGTTGAGCAGCGGGAGGAGGAACAGGAAGATCGCGAAGAGCACCCAGAGGAGGATCTTGACGGCCTTCGGCAGGTTGGTGACCCGCTCCCGGAAGCCCGGTGAGGTCGGCTTGCGTGCCGCGGGGGTCGACGTCGTGGTGCTCATGCGCGCGCCTTTCCGAGGGACTCACCGAGCAGGCCGGTGGGTCGGAAGAGCAGGATGAGGATGAGGAGCACGAAGGCCACCACGTCCTTCCACTGCGAGCCGACGACGGCGGAGCCGTAGTTCTCGGCCAGTCCGAGGATGAACCCGCCGAGCAGGGCACCGCGCAGGTTGCCGATGCCGCCGAGGACGGCCGCGGTGAACGCCTTGACGCCGAGGATGAAGCCGGCGTCGTACCGGGTGATGCCGATCTTCAGCATGTAGAAGACGGCAGCCGCTCCGGCCATGACGCCACCGACGAGGAACGTCACCTGGATGACGCGGTCGCGGTTGACACCCATGAGGGCGGCCGACTCGGGGTCCATCGCGACGGCACGGATGCCGCGGCCGAGGCGCGAGCGCTTCACGAACTGGTCGAGGACGACCATGATGGCGATCGCTCCGACGATGACGAAGACGTCGACGTTCGTGACGTGGTAGCCACCGACCGTGAAGATCGGCTGCGGCGCGATGATCGTCGGCATGCCCGCGTTGTTGCGCGAGTTGCGGACGTAGTCACGCAGGTTGTCGTCGAGGCCGACCCAGCCGGTGATGCGGCTGCGCAGGCCCATGATCTCGGCCAGGACGAACGAGGCGCCGATCGCCGAGATGAGCGCGATGAGGGGTGGCGCGTTGCGTTTGCGGAGCGGCCGGTAGGCCACCCGTTCGAGCAGCACGGCGATGAACCCTGACATCGCCATGGCCGCGACGAACATCATCGCGACCCAGAAGATGACCTGCCCGACGCCGGCGCCGGGCCGACCACCGAGGAGCATGACCACCCACAGCGCCGCGAAGGTGCCGTACATGAACACCTCGGAGTGGGCGAAGTTGATGAGGCGAAGGACGCCGTAGACGAGCGTGTAGCCGAGCGCGACGAGGGCGTAGACCGCGCCGATCGTCAGGCCCGTGATGGTGTAGGCGAAGAAGTTGTCGATGAGGTTCTGCATCCAAGACCTCCTGGGCCGGGTGCGGTGGGCGGGATCAGGGCTCGAGCGCCAACCGAACGAGGGGCGGTCGGAGCGTACTGCTCCGACCGCCCCCCTTCGTTGACGAACGCGTTACTTGATCTCGCCGACGGAGACGATCTTGCCGCCCTCGACCTTGTAGGCGAAGACCTTGATGTCGGCCGACTCGCCCTTGGCGTCGAACTTCAGCTGCTTCGTGACGCCCTTCTTGTCGTAGGCCTTCACGAAGTCGACCATGCTCGCGCGGTCCTTGCCGGCGGCGATGCCGTCGAGCAGGATCGTGGCGGAGTCGTAGCCCTCACCGGAGTAGGTGTTGGGGTCCTCGTTGTACTTCGCCTTGTAGGCGGCCTGGAACTCCGGCGCCACGTCGGCAGGGACGCAGGGGCAGGTGATGACGGTGCCCTCGGCCGCGTCCTTGGCGTTGTCGATGAAGGACTGGTCCTTGACACCGTCGGCCACGACGAACGTGCCCTTCCAGCCGGCGTCACGCAGCTGCTTGATGAGCGGCGCGGCCTCGGGCGAGTAGCCACCGAAGAAGAGCGCGTCGGCGCCCGAGCTCGTCACCTTCGTGACGGAGGCGCTGAAGTCGGTCTGCTTCTGCTGGATGGTGTCGTTGCCGACGACCTGCGAGCCGAGGTCCTGGCGGACGATGTCGGCCAGGCCCTTGCCGTACTCGGACGCGTCGTCGATGACGAAGGTCTTCGTCGACTTGACGGTGTCCTTGATGTACTTGGCGGCCGCGGGGCCCTGGGTCGCGTCGTTGCCGAGGGCGCGGAAGAAGGTCTTCCAGCCGTTCTCGGCGAGCTTCGGGTTGGTCGCGGACGGCGTGATCGTCACGAGGCCTGCCTCGTTGAACGCCGGGTCGGCGGCCTTGGACTCACCGGAGAAGGCGGGGCCGACGATGCCGACGACCTTCTTGTCGTCGATGGCCTTCTTGGCCAGAGCGGGAGCCTGCGTCGGGTCACCCTGCGAGTCGTAGTTCTCGAGCGTGACCTTGCAGTCGCCGTGCTTCTTGTTGTAGTCGTCGAGGGCGAGGTTCACGCCGTTCTGGATGTAGATGCCCAGGTTGGCGTTCGGGCCGGTGAGAGCACCGAACATGCCGATCTTGTAGTTGCCGCAGGCTGCAGCACCACCGCTGGCGGCAGGTGTAGCAGTGTCGCCACCCTTGGTGCCACAGGCGCCGAGGGCAAGCGCTGCGACCGCGAGCGGCACAGCGAACTTGAGGGTAGAACGCACGGGTGTCCTCCTGATGTCACACATCCCTCGGTCGAGGGCTGTCTGGAGACTAAGCCCCACCCTGCGCCGGGGTCACGGGAAACTCGCGATGAGTGACCGTGTCGTGACCTGTGCGGACCGGGACGCCGGACGATGTGCGGTCGAGCGTGCGTCAGGACGCCGGAAAGCCGTTGATGACGGCCTCGGCGACCTCCTTCATCCCGAGTCGGCGGTCCATCGCGGTCTTCTGGATCCAGCGGAACGCGTCGGACTCGCTCAGCTTGAGCTGGCTCATCAGCACGCCCTTGGCGCGGTCGACGAGCTTGCGCGTCTCGAGCCGCTCGCCGAGGTCGGCGATCTCGGCCTCGAGGGCCTTGAGCTCCTGCCAGCGCGACGTCGCGATGTCGATGGCGGGCCGCAGGTCGTCGGCGGTGAACGGCTTGACGATGTAGGCCATGACCCCGGCGTCGCGGGCCCGCTCGACGAGCTCGGTCTGCGAAAACGCGGTGAGCATGATGACGGGGCACAGCTTGGCCTCGTGGAGCTGCTCGGCGGCCGAGAGTCCGTCGAGGACGGGCATCTTGACGTCCATGATGACGAGGTCGGGCCTGACCTCCTTGGCGAGCTCGACGGCCTGCTCGCCGTTGCTCGCCTGGCCGACGACGTCGTAGCCCTGCTCCCCCAGCATCTCGACGAGGTCGAGACGGATGAGCGCCTCGTCCTCGGCGACGAGGATGCGGGTGGCGCCGCTGACCGGCGTGGCGCTGCCGCCGTCCTCGGGTGCCGGCGTCGCCTCGGGGGCGGCCGGAGCCGCGGAGGCTTCGGCGGCGGTGGCGGGGGTCGGCCTGGGGGTCGTGCTCTCGTCAGTGCTCACGGGCAAAGCGTAGCCGGGGCCACGTTTCCGGCGCGTTTCGGGACCGTCAACCACGCGTCGCGGTCAGGCCCGGGGCCGGACGTGGGCGCCGGACGTGGGGGCCGGACGTGGGCGCCGGACGTGGGGGCCGGACGTGGGGCCGGACGTGGGGCCACTGGCGACCAACGGTGCCGAGGGCGGGACTCGAACCCGCACGGCCTTGCGGCCAGAGCATTTTGAGTGCCCCGTGTCTGCCATTCCACCACCCCGGCCGGAGTGCCGCGCCAGCATACCCGTGACGACGCGGGAGCCGCGGCCGGTGGCCGCCCGGCCCTCCCCGGGACGCACGGATGCCGCCGGGCCGGCCCGGCGGCATCCGTGGTCTTGCTGTCGTGCGGGTCGGACGAGCTCAGCTCGTGACCTCCTCCGGCCGGTAGGCCGGGGCCGCCCGGTTGACGGCGTCGCCGACGCGGTGGACGCGCAGCGCGTTCGTCGAGCCGGGGATGCCGGGGGGCGAGCCGGCGACGATGACGACGCGGTCACCCTCGGCGATGCGGCCCTCGGGGATGAGCTTGAGGTCGACCTGCATGGCGAACTGGTCGGTGTGGTGCATGCGCGGCACGAGGTAGGTCTCGATGCCCCAGACGAGCGCGAGGCGCGAGCGGACGCGCGGCTCGGAGGTAAAGGCCAGCATGGGCAGACGCGGTCGGATGCGGGCCATCCGCGTCGCCGAGCCACCGGTCTCGGTGAAGGTGATGAGGAACTTCGCCCCGACGACCTCGCCGATCTCGGCCGCCGCCTTGGTGACCGCACCCCCGACCGTCTTGGGGTTGGTCTTCATCCGGGCGATCTTGTCGTAGCCGTGGACCTCGGTGGACTCGATGATCCGCGCCATGGTGCGCACCGAGTCGATCGGCCAGGCGCCGACGGACGTCTCGCCGGAGAGCATGAGCGCGTCGGCGCCGTCGAGCACCGCGTTGGCCGCGTCGGAGGCCTCGGCGCGGGTCGGGCGGGGGTTCTCGATCATCGACTCGAGCACCTGCGTGGCGACGATGACCGGCTTGGCCTCGCGACGGGCCAGCTCGATGGCGCGCTTCTGCACGAGCGGAACGTCCTCGAGGGGCATCTCGACGCCGAGGTCGCCGCGGGCGACCATGATGCCGTCGAACGCCGCGACGATGCCCTCGAGGTTGTCGACGGCCTGCGGCTTCTCGATCTTGGCGATGACCGGGATGCGCTCACCGAACTCGTCCATGATCGCGTGCACGTCGACGATGTCGTCGGCCGAGCGCACGAACGACAGCGCGATCATGTCGACGCCGAGACGCATCGCGAAGCGGAGGTCCTCGCGGTCCTTGTCGGACAGGGCGGGGACGCTGACGGCCACGCCGGGCAGGTTGATGCCCTTGTTGTTGCTGACCTGGCCGCCGATGACGGTCTCGGTGAGCACGTCGGTGTCGGTGACCTCGATCGCGCGCAGCATGACCTTGCCGTCGTCGATGAGCAGGACGTCACCCGGAGTCACGTCACCGGGGAGGCCGTCGTAGGTGGTACCGACGATGCTGTCGTCGCCGTCGACCTCGCGGGTGGTGATGGTGAAGCGCTGGCCGGGGCTCAGCGTCACCGGACCGCCGGAGAAGCGCCCGGTGCGGATCTTGGGGCCCTGGAGGTCGACGAGGATGCCGACGGCACGTCCCGACGCGTCGCTCGCGGCGCGGCAGTCGCGGTAGACCTGCTCGTGCACGGAGTGGTCACCGTGGGAGAGGTTGAGTCGGGCGACGTCCATGCCGGCGTCGACGAGGGCGCGGAGCTGGGTGGGCGATGAGGTCTTGGGTCCGATCGTGCAGACGATCTTGGCGCGACGCATGCTTCAACCTTATGGGTGCTGTGACGTGGGTCACCACGTGGGTTCGTCCTGTGGGACGCCCCGCGGCGTCGTCGGCGCGGGCTCCGTTGTGGCTCAGGGTGATCATGAGCGTATGCCGTGTCGCCGAGGTGGCGACACGGCATACGTCCGGGTGTGGCGGGGTGGCCGGATGTCGGCCGGCGCGGTCACACCGTGACGGGGCGGTCGCTCGGGCCGATCGGACGCGGCAGCGAGCTCGAACCGGTGAGCCACGCGTCGACGCCGGCGGCGGCGGCGCGCCCCTCGGCGATGGCCCAGACGATGAGCGACTGGCCGCGGCCGGCATCGCCGGCGACGAAGACGCCGGGGACCGAGCTCATGAAGTTCTTGTCCCGCTGCACGTTGCTGCGCTCGTCGAGCGCGACACCGAGCTGCTCGACGACGCCCGGACCCTGCGGCCCCAGGAAGCCCATCGCGAACAGGACCAGCTGGGCCGGGATCTCGCGCTCGGTGCCGGGCTTGGACGTCGGGCGGCCGTCGACGAACTCGACCTCGGTCAGGCGCAGCGCCGCGACGTTGCCGTCGTCGTCGCCGACGAACTCCGTCGTGCTGACGGCGTAGAGGCGCTCGCCGCCCTCCTCGTGGGCGCTCGCGACGCGGTAGAGCATCGGGTAGGTCGGCCACGGCTGGGTGCCGGGGCGGTCCTCCCCCGGCTGCGGCATGATCTCGAGGCTCGTGACGGACGCCGCGCCCTGTCGATGGGCGGTGCCGATGCAGTCGGCACCGGTGTCACCGCCGCCGATGACGATGACGTGCTTGTCGGTGGCCAGGATCTGGCCCTCAACCTGCTCGCCGAGCGCAGCCCGGTTGCCTTGCGGGAGGTAGTCCATCGCCTGGTGGATGCCGCCGAGCCGGCGACCCGGGACGTCGAGGTCGCGCGGGACCGTGGCCCCGAGCGCGAGCACGACGGCGTCGTATCGGTCGCGCAGCTGGCGACCCGTGATGTCGACCCCGACGTCCATCCCGTTGCGGAAGCGGGTGCCCTCGGCCGTCATCTGGTCCAGACGCCGGTCGAGGACCGACTTCTCCATCTTGAACTCGGGGATGCCGTAGCGCAGCAGACCGCCGGGCTTGTCGGCGCGCTCGAAGACGGCGACGGTGTGGCCCGCGCGCGTCAGCTGCTGGGCGGCCGCCAGACCGGCCGGGCCCGACCCGACGACGGCGACCGTCTTGCCGGACAGGCGCTCGGGCGGGAGCGGCTTGACGAGGCCCTCGTCGAAGGCGCGCTCGATCGTCGTGACCTCGACCTGCTTGATCGTCACGGCCGGCTGGTTGATGCCGAGCACGCACGCCGTCTCGCACGGCGCCGGGCAGAGACGGCCGGTGAACTCCGGGAAGTTGTTCGTCGCGTGGAGCCGCTCGATGGCGTCGGACCAGTCCCCGCGCCAGGCGAAGTTGTTCCACTCGGGGATGAGGTTGCCGAGGGGGCAGCCGGAGTGGCAGAACGGGATGCCGCAGTCCATGCAGCGGCCGGCCTGGCGCTGGAGCTGGCCGAGCTCCTGCTCCTCGTAGACCTCCTTCCAGTCCCGAATGCGCACGGGGACGGGACGGCGGGCCGGGAGCTCGCGCTCGCGGGTGGTGAGAAAGCCTTGGGGGTCAGCCACGGGAAGCCTCCATGATCCGGTTCCACACTTCGGGTCCGTCGAGGTCGAGGCCCTGCGCCTCGGCTTCGGTCCGGACGTCGAGGACACGCTGGTAGTCGCGCGGGAGCACGAGCGTGAAGCGCTCGCGCGCCGCCGCCCAGTCGTCGAGCAGCGCTCGCGCGACCGGCGACTCGGTCCACCTGACATGGCCCTCGAGCAGCTCTCGGAGCGGCCCCTCGTCGTCGGGCCGTAGCGGCATGAGGTCGACCATCTCGCGGTTGACGAGGTCGGCGTCGAGGTCGAGGACGTAGGCGAGGCCACCGGACATGCCGGCCGCGAAGTTGCGACCGGTCCGGCCGAGCACGACGGCCGTACCACCGGTCATGTACTCGCAGCCGTGGTCGCCGACACCCTCGACGACCGCATGGGCGCCGGAGTTGCGCACGCAGAAGCGCTCGCCGACGATGCCGCGCAGGAAGAGCTGCCCGGTCGTCGCGCCGTAGGCGATGACGTTGCCACCGATGACGTTCTCCTCGGCAACGAGGGTGGCCTCGCGGTGCGGCCGGACGGCCACGCGGCCGCCCGACAGTCCCTTGCCGACGTAGTCGTTGGCGTCGCCGAAGAGCTGCATCGTGACGCCCGCCGGCAGGAAGGCGCCGAAGGACTGCCCACCGGACCCGGTCATCGTCAGCTCGATCGTGTTGTCGGCGAGACCGTGCGGGTGCGCCTTGGTCACGTGGTGGCCGAGCATCGTGCCGACGGTGCGGTTGACGTTGCGCACCGCGATCTCGGTGCGCACCGCCTCGCCGGACTCGATGGCCGACAGGGCGCGGCTCAGCAGCTCGTTGTCGAGCGCCTTGTCGAGCCCGTGGTCCTGCGTGGCCGACTGGTGGAGCGTGCCACCGGTCGGGTTGTCGGCGACGGCGAGGATGGGGCTGAGGTCCAGGCCGGACGCCTTCCAGTGCGCGATGGCCTTGTCGAGGTCGAGGCTGCCGACCTGGCCGACGGCCTCCTCGATCGAGCGGAAGCCGAGCGAGGCCAGGTGCTCACGCACCTCCTCCGCGATGTACTCGAAGAAGGTCTCGACGAACTCCGGCTTGCCGGAGAAGCGCGAGCGCAGCTCGGGGTTCTGGGTCGCGATGCCGACCGGACAGGTGTCGAGGTGGCAGACGCGCATCATGATGCAGCCCGAGACGACGAGCGGAGCGGTGGCGAAGCCGAACTCCTCGGCACCGAGCAGCGCAGCCACGACGACGTCGCGACCGGTCTTGAGCTGCCCGTCGACCTGGACGACGATGCGGTCGCGCAGGCCGTTGAGCACGAGGGTCTGCTGGGCCTCGGCGAGGCCGAGCTCCCACGGCGCGCCCGCGTGCTTGAGCGAGGTGAGCGGCGAGGCGCCCGTGCCGCCGTCGTGGCCGGAGATGAGCACGACGTCGGCGTGCGCCTTGGACACGCCCGCCGCGACCGTGCCGACACCGATCTCGGAGACGAGCTTGACGTGGATGCGCGCCGCCGGGTTGGCGTTCTTGAGGTCGTGGATCAGCTGCGCCAGGTCCTCGATCGAGTAGATGTCGTGGTGCGGGGGCGGCGAGATGAGCCCGACGCCGGGCGTCGAGTGCCGCGTCTTGGCCACCCACGGGTAGACCTTGTGCCCGGGCAGCTGCCCGCCCTCGCCGGGCTTGGCGCCCTGCGCCATCTTGATCTGGATGTCGTCGGAGTGGGTGAGGTAGAGGCTCGTGACGCCGAAGCGTCCGGACGCGACCTGCTTGACGGCCGAGCGGCGCTCGGGGTCGAGCAGCCGGTCGATCTCCTCGCCGCCCTCGCCGGTGTTGGAGCGCCCGCCGAGGTGGTTCATCGCGATCGCGAGGGTCTCGTGCGCCTCCTTGGAGATCGAGCCGTAGCTCATCGCCCCCGTGTTGAAGCGCCTGACGATCTCGCTGACCGGCTCGACCTCCTCGATCGGCACGGGCAGCCGGCCCGTGACCCCGGTCGGCCGGAAGCCCATGAGACCGCGCAGCGTCATGAGCCGGGACGTCTGGTCGTCGATGCGCCCCGTGTACTGCTTGAAGATGTCGTAGCGGCGCTGGCGCGTCGAGTGCTGGAGGCGGAAGACCGTCTCGGGGTCGAAGAGGTGCGGCTCGCCCTCGCGGCGCCACTGGTACTCGCCGCCGACCTCGAGGGTGCGGTGCGGCTGGTGGACGCCGTCCGGCGGGTAAGCCCGGGCATGGCGCTCGGCCGCCTCGCGGGCGATGACGTCGAGGCCGACGCCGCCGAGCTGGCTGACGGTGCCCGTGAAGTAGCGGTCGACGAGCGGCTGGGCCAGGCCGATGGCCTCGAAGACCTGGGCGCCGCGGTAGGAGGCGACGGTCGAGATGCCCATCTTGGACATGACCTTGAGGACACCCTTGCCGAGCGCCTTGATGAGGTTGGCGACGGCCTTCTCGGCCGTGACGCCCTCGATCTCGCCCGCCCGGACGAGGTCCTCGACGGTCTCCATGGCCAGGTAGGGGTTGACGGCGGCGGCACCGAAGCCGATGAGCAGGGCCACGTGGTGGACCTCGCGCACGTCGCCGGCCTCGACGAGCAGACCCACCTGGGTGCGGGTCTTCTCGCGGATGAGGTGGTGGTGGACGGCAGCCGTGAGCAGCAGCGACGGGATGGGCGCGAGGTCACGGCCCGAGTCGCGGTCGGAGAGCACGACGAAGCGGGCTCCGCGGCGGATCGCCTGCGAGACCTCGGCGAAGATCTCCTCGAGGCGGTCGCGCATGGCGGCCGCTCCCCCGGTGACGTCGTAGAGGCCGCGGACGACGTGCGTGGCGTAGCCGGGCAGGTCGCCGTCGGCGTTGATGTGCACGATCTTGGCGAGCTCGTCGTTGTCGATGACGGGGAAGTCGAGGACGAGCTGCCGGGCGTGGCTCGGGGACGCCGACAGCGCATTGCCCTCCGGGCCCATGTACGTGCCGAGCGAGGTGACGAGCTCCTCGCGGATCGCGTCGAGCGGGGGGTTGGTGACCTGCGCGAAGAGCTGGGTGAAGTAGTCGAAGAGCAGGCGTGGCCGCGACGACAGGACGGCGATGGGCGTGTCGGTGCCCATCGAGCCGAGCGCCTCGCCACCCGACCGGGCCATCGGCGTCAGCAGGATGCGCAGCTCCTCGGCGGTGTAGCCGAAGGTCTGCTGGCGCCGGGCGACCGAGGCGGCCGTGTGCACGATGTGCTCGCGCTCGGGAAGGTCCTCGAGGCGGATGAGACCGGCGTGGAGCCACTCGGCGTACGGCTTGGCGGCCGCGAGCTGGCTCTTGATCTCCTCGTCGCTGACGATGCGGCCGTGCTCGGTGTCGACGAGGAACATTTTCCCGGGCTGCAGCCGGCCCCGCTGGACGATGGTCCGCGGGTCGAGCTCGAGCACGCCGGACTCCGACGCGAGGACGACGAGGCCGTCGTCGGTGACGGTGTAGCGGCCCGGACGCAGGCCGTTGCGGTCGAGGACCGCCCCGACGAGCGTGCCGTCGCTGAAGCAGACGTTGGCCGGGCCGTCCCACGGCTCCATGAAGGTCGAGTGGAACTCGTAGAAGGCCTTGCGGGCGGGGTCCATCGTGGCGTGGTTCTCCCACGCCTCGGGGATCATCATGAGCACGGCGTGCGGGAGCGAACGGCCACCGAGGTGGAGCAGCTCGAGCACCTCGTCGAAGCTCGCCGAGTCGGACGCCTCCGGCGTGCAGACCGGGAAGATCCGCTCGAGGTCGCCCGGGATGATGTCGGACGTCAGCAGGCTCTCGCGGGCGTGCATCCAGTTGCGGTTGCCCTTGACGGTGTTGATCTCGCCGTTGTGGGCGATGAACCGGTACGGGTGCGCGAGGGGCCACGACGGGAACGTGTTGGTCGAGAAACGCGAGTGCACGAGGGCGAGCTCGCTCGCGAAGCGCGGGTCCGACAGGTCGGGGAAGAACGGCTCGAGCTGGCCGGTCGTCAGCATGCCCTTGTAGACGATGGTGCGGGAGCTGAGCGAGGCGAAGTAGACGTCGACCTCGTGCTCGGCGCGCTTGCGCAGGCAGAACGCGAGGCGGTCGAGTCCGAGGGCCACCTGGCGGCCGATCGAGCTGCTGACGAAGAGCTGCTCGAAGAACGGCATGCAGTCGCGCGCGACGGTGCCGACGAGGTCGGCCTCGACGGGGACCTCGCGCCAGCCGAGCACCTTGAGGTTCTCGGCGACCGCGATCTCCTCGATGCGGGCCTTGGCGGCGGCCCGCTCGATGGGGTTGGGGGGCAGGAAGGCGATGCCGGCGGCATACGCCCCGCTGTTGGGGAGCGTGAAGGGGACGTTCGCCCGGAAGAACTCGTCGGGGATCTGCGTCAGGATGCCCGCGCCGTCACCGACGAGCGGGTCGGCGCCCGTGGCACCACGGTGGTCGAGGTTGCGCAGTGCCGTGAGGGCGTGGTCGACGATGTCGTGACCGGCCGTCCCCCGCATCGTCGCGATGAGGGCGACACCGCAGGCGTCGTGCTCGAACTCGCGTCGGTAGAGACCGGAGTTCTCCGGGTGTGCACTGAAGAGGGCACGGGTGCGGGTGTGCGGCGGCATCTTCACCGTCCTTCTGCTGGGTCCCAGGCGGGCGACCGCGACGGGGCCACGCGACATGACTGAGGGCATGTGGACGGCACTGGCCACAGGCGTTGCTGACGACGATATCGGAGGGACCGCTCGTCCTACCTGTTGATACGGCGGATTCCGAATCGTGAGACGCCGTGCTCACGGCCACGGTCGGGACGTGATGCAGACCGCATCAGGACTGCGCCGGACGGTCCACCTTCGCGTCGCTGCCCACGGTGTCGTTCGGCCGGTCCGAGCCGGTCTGCACCGAAGGATCTTCGGGGTCGTCGGCGCCCGGCTCGTCGGTCGGCTCCTGCGCCGACTCGCGACCCGCCGCGTCGTCCTTCTCGTCGGGGTGGTCCCCCGCCCCCTCAAGGGTCGGGTCGTCCGCCGACACCGGGACCGGGGGCTGCTCCATCCGGGCGAAGCGCCGCCACAGGTAGACGCCGAGCAGGAACACGAGGATCGAGACCCACGTGTTGACGCGCTGACCGAGGATGAGGTTGGCCGAGTCGGTGCGCATGTTCTCGATGACGATGCGGCCGATCGGGTAGCCCATGACGTAGGCGGCGAAGACCTGGCCCGCCTTGAGCCGGCGATGCCGGCCGAGCCAGATGAGGAAGGCCGCGAGCAGCAGGCACCAGAGGGCCTCGTAGAGGAACGTCGGGTGGAAGTAGCCCTTGACGACGGGGTTGCCCTGAGCGTCGACGACGGCCCGGCCGAGGGAGGTGTCCCACTCGTAGATGCGCAGCCGCCACGGCAGGTCGGTCGGCGCGCCGTAGATCTCGTTGTTGAACCAGTTGCCGAAGCGGCCCATGGCCTGGGCGATCGCGAGCCCGGGAGCGGCGGCGTCGACGAAGTCGCGGAAGGCGACGCCGTTCTTGCGGCAGCCGATCCACGCGCCGACGGCGCCGAGCGCCACGGCGCCCCAGATGCCGAGGCCGCCCTCGTAGATGGCGAACGCCTTCCACGGCTGGCCGTTCTCGCCGAAGTACGGCTGCGGCGTCGTGATGAGGTGGTAGATGCGTCCGCCGACGATGCCGAACGGCACCGCCCAGGCGGAGATGTCGATGGCGACGCCCTTGCGGTGCCCACGGGCCTCGAGCCGCTTCTGCGTCAGCCAGACGGCGACGACGATGCCCGCGAGGATGCACAAGGCATAGCCGCGGATCGGCAGCGGGCCCAGGTGCCAGACCCCGACGCTCGGCGACGGGATGTCGGTGGGCAGGACGGCGCCCAGCGCGGCCGGGACCCCGGCGAGCAGGCTCATGACCGGCCCCGGCGGACGCCGTCGGCGAGCTCGCGGGCGAGGGCGCCGAGCGCCTCGAGGCCCTGCTCGTCGGAGTCGGCCTCGGTGAGGCAGCGCACGAGCGCCGAGCCGACGATGACGCCGTCGGCGTAGCGGCCCACCTGGGCCGCCTGGTCGCCGGTCGAGACACCGAGCCCGACGCAGACGGGCAGGTCGGTGTGCTCGCGGGTGCGTGAGACGAGGGCGTCGGCGGCCTCGCCGACGCTGGCGCGCGCACCGGTGACGCCCATGACTGCGGTCGCGTAGACGAAGCCACGGCACTGGGAGGTCACGGCCTCGAGGCGCTCGGGGGTCGAGCTCGGGGCCACGAGGAAGACCTTGTCGAGGTCGTGGGCGTCGGCAGCGGCGATCCAGTCGCCGGCCTCGTCGGGGATGAGGTCAGGGGTGATGAGCCCGGCTCCCCCGGCGGCGGCGAGGTCGGCGGCGAAGCGCTCGACGCCGTAGCGCAGGACGGGGTTCCAGTACGTCATGACGAGCGCACCCGCGCCGGCGGCCGAGACCTCATGCGCCGCCGTGAAGATGTCGGTCAGGTGCACGCCGGCCGCGAGGGCCCGCACGGCGGCATCCTGGATGACGGGCCCGTCCATGACCGGGTCGCTGTAGGGCACCCCGATCTCGATGATGTCGACGCCGGACTCGACGAGGACCTTCATGGCGGAGATCGACCCCTCGACCGAGGGGAAGCCGACGGGGAGGTAGCCGATGAGGGCCGCGCGGTTGTCGGCACGGCACTTCTCGATGATGGTGGCGACGCTCACTGCTGCTCCCCCATGCCCTTGGCGCCGTCGTCGTCCGGCAGACGCGGCGAGCCGTCGTCGCCGATGAGGCCGAACCACTCGGCCGCCGTGTGGACGTCCTTGTCGCCGCGCCCCGAGAGGTTGACGAGCAGGACGGCGTCGGGTCCGAGCTCGCGGCCGACCTTCATCGCACCGGCGAGCGCGTGCGCGCTCTCGATGGCGGGCAGGATGCCCTCGGTGCGCGAGAGCAGCGAGAAGGCCTCCATGGCCTCGACGTCGCTGATCGGGCGGTACTCCGCGCGCCCCGACTCGAGCAGGTGGGCGTGCTCGGGTCCGACGCTGGGGTAGTCGAGACCCGCCGAGACGCTGTGCGACTCGACGGTCTGGCCGTCCTCGTCCTGCATGACGTAGGTGAAGGCGCCGTGGAGCACGCCGGGGATGCCGGCCGAGAAGCGCGCCGCGTGCTTGCCGGACTCGACGCCCTCGCCGCCCGCCTCGAACCCGATGAGCCGGACCGAGCGGTCGTCGATGAAGCGGTGGAAGATCCCCATCGCGTTGGAGCCGCCGCCGACGCAGGCGAGGACGGCGTCGGGCAGCCGACCGACGAGGTCGAGCACCTGCTGGCGCGCCTCGACACCGATGACGCGGTGGAAGTCGCGGACCATCTCGGGGAAGGGGTGCGGCCCGGTGACGGTGCCGAGGACGTAGTGCGTGGTCTCGACGTTGGCGACCCAGTCGCGGAACGCCTCGTTGACGGCGTCCTTGAGCGTCTTGCTGCCGTTGTCGACCGCGACGACCTCGGCGCCGAGCAGGCGCATCCGCGCGACGTTGAGCGCCTGGCGCTCGGTGTCCTTGCGGCCCATGTAGACGACGCACTCGAGACCGAGCAGGGCAGCGGCCGTGGCCGTCGCGACGCCGTGCTGGCCCGCACCGGTCTCGGCGATGACGCGCGTCTTGCCCATGCGCTTGGTCAGCAGGGCCTGGCCGAGGACGTTGTTGATCTTGTGCGAACCGGTGTGGTTGAGGTCCTCGCGCTTGAGGATGACGCGGGCGCCGCCGCAGTGCTCGGCGAAACGCGGCACCTCGGTGATGATGCTCGGCCGCCCCGTGTAGGTGCGCTGGAGACGCTCGAGCTCGCCGACGAACTCCGGGTCGACGACGGCCTTGCGCCAGACCTCCTCGAGCTGCTCGAGGGCGGGGATGAGCGCCTCGGGGACGTAGCGTCCGCCGAAACCCCCGAAGCGGCCGTATGCCGGCACGTTGGATGTCGTGGTCATGCTCACTCTCCTGCCGCGCCGGGTCGGGCCGAGGCCCGGACCGCGGTCGCGGCGTCGATGAAGCCGCGGATCGCGGCCTCGGGGGCGCCGTCCTTGACGAGGGCCTCGCCGACGAGCACGGCACCGGCTCCCGCCCGCACGTACGCGGCGACGTCGGCCGGCCCGCTGACCCCGGACTCGGCCACGCCGACGACGCCCTCGGGGACGCGCGGCAGCAGGTCGGTCACGGTGCGGGGGTCGACCTCGAGGGTCTTGAGGTTGCGGGCGTTGACGCCGACGAGGACGGGGTCGAGCGCAAGGGCCCGGTCGAGCTCGGCGGCGTCGTGGACCTCGACGAGCGCGGTCATGCCGAGCTCGCGGGCCTGGTCGTGCAGGTCGCGCATGAGGGCGTCGTCGAGAGCCGCGACGATGAGCAGGATGAGGTCCGCGCCGTGGGCCCGGGCCTCGGTCACCTGGTAGGCGTCGACCATGAAGTCCTTGCGCAGCAAGGGAGTCCGGACCGCTGCGCGCACCTCGTCGAGGTCGGCGAGGCTGCCGGAGAACCGGCGCCCCTCGGTGAGCACGCTGATGGCGCTCGCTCCCCCGGCGGCATACGACCGCGCCAGCAGGCCGGGCTCGGGGATGTCCGCGAGCGCGCCCTTGCTCGGGCTCGACCGCTTGACCTCGGCGATGACGGCGACGCCTTCTGCGGAGCGGATGCCCGGCATCGGGTCGAGCGCCGGGGGCACCGACGCGAGCCGCGCCTCCAGGTCAGCCGGCGACAGCGCGGCGCGACGGCGTCCGAGATCCTCGCGGACGCCGCTGATGATCCCGTCGAGAACCGTCGGCACTGCTCTCAGCTCTTGCCGATGGTCTCGGCGCCCGTCTCGTCGGGGGCGTCGACGATCGAGCCCGCCTGCGCGTGGTGCCCCTTGTTGCCGTAGCCGGCCATGGACATCGTCTTGCCCGCGGCGACACCGGCCACGATGACGACGGCACCGATGATGCCGAGGACGAGGCTGGGGATGACGACCGCGACCGACGCGATGGCCGTGCCGAGCAGGATGACTCCGACCCCGGTCCAGGCTGCGGTGCTGTGACCGTGGTCCTCGTGCTGCTCTTCCATGGCGTCCTCTCTGGTCCGATCGGCGCCACTCGCGTGCGGGCCGACGACGTTCATTCTGTCAGGTCTCGTCAGGGGCGTCGCGCAGGGTCGGGTCCCGGCCCTCGGACAGCTCGTCCCACGTCGTGCGGACCTCTCCACGCGGCCCGCTCGCGGGCTTGTCGCCGCGCTCGTAGCGACCCGAGAGGCCGGCCCACCTGCGGCTCGACACGGCTGCCGAGGCGGACCCGAGGGCCAGCAGGACCGCCGCTGCGACGGCTAGCCAGACCCACACGGTGCTCGCTCCGGTGGCGGCCGGAGCCGTCGTCCGGGCGAGCTCGCGGGCGACAGCGTCGGCGACGGTGTCGACCGGGCGCAGCGCGACGAGGACCGTCATGGCCAGGGCACCGAGCGAGGCCAGCACGAGGACGATCGCGGCGACGGCCCGGATGATGCGGCCACCCGTCATGAGGCCGAGCAGGGCCACCACGCAGACGGTCGTGAGACCGACGACCCCGGGTGCCGCGGTGCCGCCGGTCACGTCGGTGACCGCCTGGCTGAGGACGTCCTTGGACTCACCGCTCGCCCACGTGCGCGTCGTGAGGCCGAGCAGCAGGGCCGCGGGGACGAGGACGACGAGGGCCGCGCGCTTCTTGTCGAGGGCGCCGGGCCGGGTGCCGGACGGTGCTTCGGACGTCATGGGCGGTGGTCTCCCAGCGGTCGCAGGCCCGCGGCGGCCGCCACGGCGCGCAGGGCGGCAGCGGCCTTGTTGACCGTCTCCTCGTACTCGAGGTGCGGCACGGAGTCGGCGACGATCCCCGCGCCGGCCTGGACGTGCGCGCGGCCGTCCTTGATGAGCGCCGTGCGGATGGCGATGGCCATGTCGAGGTCGCCGGCGAAGTCGAGGTAGCCGACGACGCCGCCGTAGAGACCGCGCCGCAGCCCCTCGTAGGCGTCGATGAGGGCCATGGCCCGCGGCTTGGGGGCCCCGCTCAGCGTGCCGGCGGGGAACGTGGCGACGAGCGCGTCGTAGGCGCTCTGGTCGTCGCGGAGGTCACCGACGACCGTCGACTCGATGTGCATGATGTGGCTGTAGCGCCGGATCGACATGAAGTCGACCGTGTCGACGGTGCCGGCGCGGCAGATGCGCTGGAGGTCGTTGCGGGCGAGGTCGACGAGCATGAGGTGCTCGGCCCGCTCCTTCGCGTCGCCGAGCAGCTCCTCGGCGAGGTGCGCGTCGTGGTCGGGACTCTTGCCCCGCGGGCGCGACCCGGCGATGGGGTGGGTGATCGCCTGGCGTCCCGTCACCTTGATGAGCGCCTCGGGGCTCGAGCCGACGATGTCGTAGGCCGTGCCGTCGGGATGAGGGAGCCGCAGGAGGTACATGTACGGGCTGGGGTTGCTGACCCGCAGCGCCCGGTAGACGTCGAGGGCGTCGGCGCGGCAGGGCACCGTGAAGCGCTGGGAAACGACGATCTGGAAGGCCTCGCCGGCCCGGATCGCCTCCTTGGCCTCCTCGACCATCTCCTCGTACTCGGCCTGCGTGTGGCTGCTCGTCGGGTTGCTCGGGGTGGGCTCGATGGTGGCCACGGTGCTCGGCGCGGGGGCCGCGAGCTCGTCGGTCATCCGGTCGAGACGGCTCACGGCATCGGCCCACGCGTCCTCGATGCGCTCGTCGGTCGCGTCGTGGTTGACGGCGTTGGCGATGAGCAGCAGGGAGCCGTCGCTGTGGTCGAAGACCGCGAGGTCGGTGGCGAGCATCATCGCGACCTCGGGCAGGTCGAGCTCGTCGCGGCCGCCGTCGGGCACCTTCTCCCAGCGGCGGACGGCGTCGTACGTGATGGCCCCGACGAGTCCCCCGGTCAGGGGCGGCAGACCCGGCGTGCGAGGCGTCGCGAGGGCGGCGACCGTGTCGCGGACCGCCGCGGTCGGGTCGCCGTCGGTCGGCAGCCCGACCGGCGGCTCGCCGATCCAGTGGACCCGGCCGTCCTTCTCGGTCAACGTCGCCGCGCTGCGCGCCCCGACGATCGAGTAGCGCGACCAGACGCCGCCGTGCTCGGCGGACTCGAGCAGGAAGGTGCCCGGGGCGTTCTTGGCGAGCTTGCGGTAGACGCCGACCGGCGTCTCCGCGTCGGCGAGCACCCGGCGTACGACCGGGATGACGCGACGGTGCTCGAGCGCCAGCTCGGTGAAGACCTCGAGGCTCGGCCACGTGCGTCCCCACGCGAGGTCGGCGTGTGGCGCGGGCGCGGCGGCGAGCGAGGTGTTCGAGTCGGGCACCGAGCCATTCTGGCCCACGCGGTCGTATGCCGTGTCCCCGCCTCACCCGTCGAACACGCCCCGCCGCTCCCCACGCCACTCGAGTGGGCGCGCAAGCACGGTCGAGTCAGCGCCCGGTCACAGGAACGTGGGGCGGAACGCTCAGTCGAGTGGGACGGAGCGCTCACTCGACGGGGGTCAGGGTCCGGTGGTGGTGGTGGTGGTGGTGGTGGTGGGCTCGGGCTCGCCGACGGTGGCAGGGAGCACGCGCGCGTCGAAGCACGTGCGGTCCCCGGTGTGGCAGGCCGCGCCGACCTGGTCGACCGTGACGAGCAGGGCGTCGCCGTCGCAGTCGAGGCGGACACCCTTGACCCACTGGACGTGGCCGCTCGTGTCCCCCTTGCGCCAGTACTCCTGCCGGCTGCGTGACCAGAAGGTCACCCGGCCCTCCCCCAGGGTGCGGCGCAGCGCCTCGTCGTCCATCCAGCCGACCATGAGCACGTCGCCCGTGTCGTGCTGCTGCACGACGGCGGCCACGAGGCCGTGCTCGTCACGCTTGAGCAGACTGGCGATCTGCGGGTCGAGCGTGGTGGGGTCGGAGATCGGGTCGAGGGCATCGGTCACCTGCCCATTGTGCCGGGCCGGTCCCCCGGGCCGCCGGTCCGGTCCGGTCCTACGATCGGCGGGTGGACCCCGACCGTGCGTCCCGGACCCTGCTCGTGCTCCCGAGTCCCCTGCTCCCGGCCTCGGTCCACGACGGCCTGCGCGACGCCCTCGGCCGCCGCGGACTGTCGGCGTCCGTCGCCCCAGGACTCCTCGACACCGGGCAGGGCGCGCTCGACCTCGTCGCGCGCTGGGCGAGCCTCGTCGGACCGGGCACGGTCCTCGTCGCCCACAGCAACGCCGGCTACCTCGCACCACTCGTGCGCGCAGCCGGCGGGACGCCCGGTCCGATCGTGTTCATGGACGCTGCCCTACCGCCGGCCGCCGGGTCGTGCGCCCTCGCACCGGCCCCGTTCCGCGAGTGGCTGGGCGAGCTCGCCGATGCCGAGGGACAACTCCCGCCGTGGACCCGGTGGTGGCCGCGGACCGACCTCGACGAGGTCCTGCCGGCGGACCTCTTCGACGCCGTGGACGCGGTCTGCCCGCGCCTGCCCCTCGACTACTTCGACACGGTCGTCGCGGCGCCGCCCGGTTGGGTCGACGGCCCCAACGCCTACCTCGCCTTCGGCGTCACCTACGGGGACGAGCGCGCCTTCGCCGAGCGTCACGGCTGGCCCGTCGCAGACCTCGAGGGGTTGCACCTGGCCTTCGTCACCGAGCCCGACGTCGTGGCTACGTCGATCGCCTCGCTCGTCGGGCGGATCGGCCCGTAGCAGCCGGTCAGACCGCCTGCTGCTGGGCGACCCACGACTCGTGGAGCTTCGAGTAGACACCGCCGAGGCGGACGAGCTCCGTGTGGTGGCCACGCTCGACGATGCGGCCGGCGTCGACGACGATCACTTCGTCGGCCGCCTGGGCCGTCGAGAGCCGGTGCGCGATCGCGATGGACGTGCGGCCGCGGGTCAGCGAGTCGAGGGCGCGTTGGATCCGCACCTCGGTGCTCGGGTCGACGGCCGACGTCGCCTCGTCGAGGACGAGCAGGTCGGGGTCGGCGAGGTAGGCCCGGGCCAGCGCGACGAGCTGACGCTCGCCGGCCGACAACGACTCGCCGCGCTGGCCCACGTCGGTCGCCAGACCGAGCGGGAGGGTCGAGACCCACGGGTCGAGGCCGAGCTCGGTGAAGGTGAGGCGCACCTCCTGCTCGCTCGCCCCTGGACGGCCGAAGCGGATGTTGTCGAGCAGCGTGCCGTCGAAGAGGAATCCCTCCTGGGGGACGAGCACGACGCGGGACCGCAGCGACGAGAAGCGGATCGTGCGCAGGTCGACGCCGTCGAGGAGCACCTGCCCGCTGCTCGAGTCCATGAGCCGGGTGAGCAGCTTGGCGAGGGTCGACTTGCCCGATCCGGTCTCGCCGACGATCGCGACGCGGCTGCGCGGCGCGATCGTCAGGTCGATGTCGTGGAGCACTGGCGCGCCACCGGGGTAGGCGAAGCCGACCTCGTTGAACTGCACGGTGATCGGTCCGCGCGGCAAGGTGACGCCGGAGTCGCCCGGGTCGGAGACGTCGGCGGGGGTGTCGATGATGCCGATGACCCGGCGCCATCCGGCGACGGCGTTCTGCATCTCGTTGAGGATCTCGGTGGCCTGCTGGACCGGCTGCGTGAAGAGGTTGACGAGGAAGAGGAAGGCGAGCAGCTCTCCCAGCGTCAGGCTGCCGCGGGCGGCGAGCACGGTGCCGACGACGAGGACGACTGCCGTGGTGAGTCCGGAGACGAGCTGCCCCGACGTGAACGCCACGACCGAGCGGGCCTGGGCGCCGATGGCCGCCTTGCGGTGCGCCTCGACCGCGGCATCGATGCGCTCGGCGGTGCGGTCCTCGACGCCGTAGGCGCGGATGGCCTGCGCCCCGACAACGGCCTCGGAGATGGCTCCGAGCATGTCGCCGACGCGTTCGCGCACCTTCGTGTAGGCCCGGCCGACGATGCCCTGGAACTTGCGGATGATGACGAAGAGCGGCACGAAGCACAGCCACACGACGAGGCCGAGGAGCGGGCTGTAGACGACCATGAGCACCGTCGCGAGCGAGATCTGCGCGATGTTGATCATGAGCATGAGCCCGCCGAACTGCACGAACATCGAGATCGTGTCGACGTCGGACGTGACGCGGGAGACGAGCGACCCGCGCCGCTCGGTGTTCTGGGTGAGCATCGCGAGGTCGTGGATGTGCCGGAAGGCCCTGAGACGCAACGTCGCCAGGCCGTTCTCGGACGACCGGAACAGGCGGATGTTGACGAAGTAGGCGGAGACCGCCGTCACGGCGACGCCGACGAGGGCGACGCCGATGTAGACGGCCACGACCTGGGTGTCGGGACCGCCCTCGGCGAGGAGGCCGTTGTCGGTGATGCGCTGGACGACGAACGGCACGAGCACCCGGCCGAGGGTCGAGAGCACGGCGAGGAGCACCGTCACCCAGATGCCCTTGCGCAGCTCGGGTGAGAGCTCGACACCGCGACGCAGCGTCTGCCACGTCGTCATCTCCTTGCCCGTCGCGACACCGTGGTGCTCGACGAGGACCTGCGACCGCATGCTCATCGGGAGACCTCCTCGGCCGCGTCGGCGCCGAGCCCGGGCTCGTCGCGCTCCTCGGCGGACGCGATGGCCTCGCGCTCCGCGGCCTCGCGGGCGTATGCCGTGACGAGCCGCTCGTAGCCGACGCACCGGCCGAGGAGCTGCTCGTGGGAGCCGTGGTCGACGACACGACCGCCCTCGAGGTAGACGATCTCGTCGGCGAGCAGGATCGTGGCCATGCGGTAGGCGACGACGAGGACGGTGGTGCCCGAGCTCGCCTCTCGGAGCCGTGCGAGGATGGCCTGCTCGACGCTCGGGTCGACGGCCGACGTGGCGTCGTCGAGGATGAGCAGCTGCGGCTCACGGATCACGGCACGGGCCAGGGCGATGCGCTGGCGCTGTCCGCCGGAGAGGCTCGCGCCGCGCTCGCCGACGTGGGTCTCGAGACCGTCGGGCAGACGCTCGACGAAGCCGGCGCCCTGCGCCACGTGCAGCGCTCGCCAGACGCTCTCGTCGTCGTGCTCGACACCGAGGGTGATGTTGCCGCGGACGGTGTCGTCGAACATGAAGGTCTGCTGCGCGACGAGCGCGGCGACGTCGCTGATGCCGCCACGGCGCACCTCGCGCAGGTCGACGTCGTCGACGAGCACCGCCCCCGAGTCGGGGTCGACGAGCCGCATGACGAGGTTGGTCAGCGTCGACTTGCCGCTGCCCGTGGGCCCGACGATCGCGACCGTCGCTCCGGGCGCGACGTCGATGGTGACGTCGACGACCGCCGGGTTGCGGTCGGCCTCGCCCGTCTCGGTCTCGATCTCATAGGCGTACGCGAGTCGCTCGGCCTGCAGGTGGCTCGCGCTGCCCCGGGGCAGCGCACGGTCACCGAAGGTCATGCTGCCCGTCGCGTCCAGGACGGCCGAGACGCGCTTCCACCCGACGACGGCGCGCGGCAGCTCGGCGAGGACCCACCCGAGGGCTCGCACGGGGAAGGCGAGGATCGAGAAGAGGTAGGCGATCTGGACGACCTGGCCGGCCGTGAGCTGGCCGCTGCTGACCCGGAGGGTGCCGACGAAGAGCACTGCGAGCGTCCCGATCGTGGGGATGGCCTCGATGGCGGGGTCGAAGCGGCCACGCGTGCGGCCGACCTCGATGTTGGCGTCGCGCAGCTCGTGGGTGACGACGCGGAAGCGCTCGGCCTCGTGGTCCTCTCGGCCGAGTGACTTGACGATGAGCGCCGCCTCGAAGCTCTCGTGGGCCACTTCGGAGACGTCGGCGCGCAGCTGCTGCGCTCGGGTGACCCGCGGCGACATGGCTCGCTGGAAGGCGACGTTGGCCAGGAAGAGCATCGGGAAGACGGTGAGCCCCACGAGCGCGAGCCAGGGGTCGACGATGACCATCTGGACGATGCCGAAGACGAGCATGACGACGACACCGAGGGCCATCGGCAGCGGCGCGAAGATGTTCCACGTCGCCTCGACGTCGGCGTTCGCGTTGGAGAGCAGCTGACCGGACGGGTGCTTGTGGTGCCAGCTGAGCGGGAGCCGGAGGTACTGGCGCGTGACCTGGCCGCGGTACATCGCGCCGAGGTTGTACATCGCGACGCCGCCGGCGATGCGGCGGCCGATGACCCCGATGATCGTCGTGAGCACGACCGCGGCCATGACTCCGCCGATGAACCACAGCTGGGACGCGGTGACGTATCCGGCCTCGATGGCGGGCGAGATGGCGTGCTGGACGACGAAGCCGATGGCCGCCGCCGTCAGGCTCGTCATGACGCCGTAGACGACGCTGCCGACCACGGCGAGGGAGAACCAGCGCGGCTGGCCCTTGATGCCCCGGCCGATGACGGCGAGACCCTCCCGAAGGGTCGAGGTGGGCGGGACGTTCACGGTGTGCTGCTCCCCTGGTGACGTGCTCTGTGGTCGACCCCTCAGCCTCTCACGCGTCACCGACACATCTGGCATCCGACCGTCTGGTCCAGAGCCACTCCGCGCCTGCGCCCGCGTCCGCCGGCTCGTCGGCCCGCTCGAAACCGAGACGCGCGAGGACCCGGTGGCTGGCGACGTTGGCGGGCTCGGTGTGAGCGACCACGGTGAGGCCGGCGGCCTCGAGCGAGCGCACCGTCCCGGACAGGACGTCGGTCATGAGACCCCCTCCCCGGGCCTGCTCGACGAGCCCGTAGCCGATCTCGACCACGCCTTCGTCAGGAGGCCCGAAGCAGCCGATCGAGCCGACGGCCAGCCCGTCGGACCTCCGGACGATGTGGCGCGGGGTCCACGCGTCGGGGCCGGAGGGCATCATCCCGACGGCGTCGAGGTCGTCCTCGCGCGGGTAGCCCTCGGCCCACCCCTCGCGCGTCTCCCCCGCCCGCATCGCCGCGGCCTCCTCGGACGTCACCGGCACGAGCCTCGCCTCCCGTGTCTCGATCGGTCCCGGGCCGATCGGCTGCGCCGGGGCGCCGGTCCGGACCCAGTGCCGCAGGACGCCCTCCCGCTCGTCCTCCAGGACGCCGCCGGACGACGTGATGGTCCGCGCGGAGGCCGTGTTGGTCGCGTCGCACGTCACGAGGACGGGGTCGATCCCGCGGGACGCGGCGAGGCGGAGCGCGAGACCCAGCGCGGCGCGGGCGATCCCCTGGCGTCGGACAGCCGGCGACACGGCATACCCGATGTGTCCGCCCTCGGCGACGAGGGACGGGGTGAGCGCGTGGCGCACGGCGATCGTGCCGACGACACGACCGTCGCGGACGACCCACCGGTTCGACGACGGCACCCGGCCCTGCGGGAGGGCCTCGTCGGACCGCTCCATCCGGCCGAGCCAGTCGACCCACTCCTCGAAGGCGTCGCGGTCGCGCAGCAGCTCGCGGTCGCCCGAGCGGTAGCTCGAGCCGTGGATGGTCGTGTCGGCGAAGTCGTCGACCATCTCCCACCACGAGTCGGACAGGTCGACGGTGGGGCGCACGAGCTCGATCACCGTCCGACCCTAGGCACAGACCTCCGCCCGGGCCACCGAGATTCGGTCGTGGCCGACGCCCTGAGAGGATGGCGTCATGACGCGCCACGCCCAGTCCGAACGCCTCCTGCTCTGCGACGAGCTCGACCGGCTCGGACCCGACCAGCCGACGCTGTGCGAGGGGTGGGAGACGCGTGACCTGGCAGCCCACCTGCTGGTCCGCGAGCACCGGCCCGACCTGACGGCCGGGCGCTTCGTCCCGTTCCTCGCGGGTCACCTCGAGAAGGAGCAGGGCAAGATCGCGCACGGCGACTACACGGCGCTCGTCGACCGCGTCCGCCGGGGCGCCCCGGTGTGGAACCCCATGGCGCACCCCAAGGTCGACGAGGTGACCAACCTCATCGAGTTCTTCGTCCACCACGAGGACGCCCGCCGCGCCCAGCCCGGCTGGGAGCCGCGCGAGCTGTCGCCCCAGCTGTCGGGCAAGCTCTGGTCGGCGCTCAAGCGCTCGTCACGCCTGATGTTCCGGAAGGCGCCGACGGGGATCGTGCTCATCGCCGAGGGTCAGGGCCGCTACGCCGCCAGGCTGCCCGACGAGCACGGCACCGTCGTGCTCCGCGGGACGCCCGCCGAGCTCGTGCTCTACGCCTACGGCCGCAAGAGCGTGGCGCGCGTCGAGTTCGAGGGCGACGCGGACGACATCGCCGCGCTCCAGAAGACCGCCCTCGGCATCAGCTGACCCGCCGGCACCGGCCGGACGGCATTCAGCGGACCGTCACACCGGCTGCGCGCAGGGCGTCCTTGACGTCGCCGACGGTGAGCTCGCGGAAGTGGAAGACGCTCGCGGCGAGCACGGCGTCCGCGCCAGCGGCGACCGCGGGTGCGAAGTGCTCGACGCGTCCGGCGCCCCCGCTCGCGATGACGGGCACCGACACGGCCGCGCGCACGCGCCGGATCAGCTCGAGGTCGAAGCCGTCCTTCGTGCCGTCGGCGTCCATCGAGTTGAGCAGGATCTCGCCCGCCCCGAGCTCCGCGGCCCGCGCGCACCATTCGACGGCGTCGAGGTCGACCGGCGTGCGGCCCCCGTGGGTCGTCATGACGAAGTCGTCGGTGGGCCGGCCGCCGTCGCCGAGTCGCCGGCGGACGTCGGCCGACAGGACGAGCACCTGTGCGCCGAACCGGGCCGCGATCTCGGAGATCAGCTCGGGTCGGGCGAGGGCGGCGGTGTTGACCCCGACCTTGTCGGCGCCGGCGCGCAGCAGGCGGTCGACGTCGTCGACGGTGCGCACGCCACCCCCGACGGTGAGTGGGATGAAGACCTGCTCGGCCGTCCGGCGCACGACGTCGTAGGTGGTCTCCCGGTCACCGCTGCTCGCCGTGACGTCGAGGAAGGTCAGCTCGTCGACGCCCTGGTCGTCGTAGAGCTTCGCGAGCTCGACGGGGTCGCCGGCGTCACGGAGGTTCTCGAAGTTGACGCCCTTGACGACGCGCCCGGCGTCGACGTCCAGACAGGCGATGACTCTCGTGGCGACCGGCATGCGACAAATCTAGGGCAGCCCGGGTGACGGTCACGGGTCGGTAGGGTCACGCCCATGTGGGACGAGGTGACGCGGCCGCCGCGCGAGGATCACGTCGCCGCCGTCGTGTCCCTCGCGCTCGTGGCGGAGCCCCGCTGCGGTGACGTCGTCGTCATCGCCCTCGACGGGCCCAGCGGCGCCGGCAAGACGACGCTGGCCCGCGGGATCGAGCTCGCGCTGGCGCCGAGCGGTCCCGTCGCCGTCGTCCACATGGACCACCTCTACCCGGGCTGGGACGGGCTGGCCCAGGCACCCGGGCTGCTGACGGCGCAGGTGCTCGAGCCGATGGCGCGCGGCGAGCGGGCGACCTACCGGCTGTGGAGCTGGGTCCGCGAGCAGTGGTCGGGCACGCGCGACGTGCCACCGTGCACCTTCCTCGTCGTCGAGGGGTGCGGCTCCAGCGTGGAGCCCGCGGGGTCGTATGCCGCCGTGTCCGTCTTCGTGGACGCCGACACCGCGTTGCGGATGCGCCGCGGGATCGACCGCGACGGTGAGGTCTACCGACCCCAGTGGCAGCGCTGGGCCGACCAGGAGTCGGCGCTCTTCAGCGCCGACGCGACGAGGGAGCGCGCGGACCTCGTCCTCGACACATCTAGTCTCTGATGGTGCTTCGACGAGACCGACCGCTCCGCCCCCTGCCGCCCGTCTGGGTCATGGCCCTCGCGCTCGTCGCCGTCGCCGCGAACCTCCGGATCGCGATCACGAGCGTCCCTCCGCTGCTCGACGCGATCTCCGCCGACCTCGGCCTCAGCCACGCCGCGGCCGGGGCACTCACGACCCTGCCGGTCCTCTGCATGGGGCTCTTCGCGCCCGTCGCGAGCCGGATCGCCCACCACACCGGGGCGGCCGCTGCGGTGCTCGGAGCGGTCATCAGCATCCTCGTCGGCACGGCCAGCCGCTTCGCCGGCGACCACGTCGTCGTGCTCTACGCGGGGACCTTCCTCTGCGGCGTCGGGATCGCCGTCGCCGGCACACTGCTGCCGAGACTCGTCAAGACCTTCTTCCCACCCGAGCGCACCGGTCTCGTCACGGGCCTCTACATGCTCGCGATGATGGGTGGGGCGGCCCTCAGCTCGGCGCTCGCAGTGCCGCTCGCCGACCGACTCGGCAGCTGGCAGGCCTCGCTGGGTTCGTGGTCGGTCATCGCCCTCGTCGGTGCCCTCGCGTGGGCGCCGTTCACCCTGCGCGCCAACCCGCACCACACGCCGGACGAGGAAGGCCCGGGCCGGCTGCCGTGGCGGCACCACACGGCCTGGCTGGTCGCCGGCTACCTCACCCTGCAGTCGTGGTGCTTCTACTCGGCCGTCACGTGGCTCGCCCCGACGTACGTCGAGCACGGATGGTCACGGGGGTCTGCCGGCTATCTCGCCGCGGTCTTCAGCGGGGCCCAGATCGTCTCTGGCCTGCTCGGCCCCGTGGTCAGCGACCGCACCCGGGACATGCGCCGTCTCCTGTGGCTGGCCGCGGTGCTCGGGATCGCCGGCTCCGTCGGGATCTGGGTCGCACCGCTCTCGGCGCCGTGGGTGTGGGCGGTCGTCACCGGGCTCGGCCAGGGCGCCGCCTTCTCGCTCGCGCTCGTGCTCCTCGTGCGCTACGCCCGCACCCCCGAGGCGAGCGGGCGCCTGACCGGCATGGCGTTCCTCATCTCCTACGGCCTCGCCTCGATCGGACCCCTGGCGATGGGGCTCGTGCGCGACGTCACCGGGAGCCTGTCGCTCGTCTGGGGCATCCTCGCCGCGATCGGGGTCGTCCAGCTCTTCGTCGTCCAGCGTCTGCGGCCCGACCTGCGCCGCGTGGAGTGAGCGCCGCGTGAGGGTCGGGTGACGCCGGGACCGAACCGGTCGTTCGCCTCCCGACCCCCACATCTGGGGCTCGTGGTGCGCTTGGGACGAGCCAATTAGGGCGAAACGGCGTACAAAGGACGATTTGCCTGTGCAGAATGCTCGCCGGACGTGCTGACTGCAAGGAGACGGACGAATGCTGCCCCGCCCCACCCCGCTGCCCGAGCGAGACCGCGACGTCGACCGCAGGACGACCGGGCGCCTGCTCTCCGGCCTCGTCGTGACGGCCCTCCTCGCCGGAGTGCCGGGACTCGCGACCGCGCCGACGGCATCCGCGGCCTCCGTCACCGCCGTCGCGGCACCGTCCCTCGCCGCCGTCACCGGCACCGCCCCCACGGCGATCAGCCTGTCCGTCGTGGCGGGCCCGACCCGAGGCGGCACGACCGTCGAGCTGTCGGGCACCGGCGTGGGCGCGACGACGACGGCCTGGTTCGGCTCGACCGCCGTCACCCGCATCACGAAGGTCTCGAGCACCCGCGTCCGGGTCGTCACTCCCGCCCACCCCGTCGGCGTGGTCAACGTCCGCGTCGCCACCCCGGCCGGCACGTCGCCCATCTCGTCACGCGCGACCTTCGCCTTCGACGCCGTCCCGTCCGTGTCCTCCCTGTCGTCCCGCTCCGCCACGACGCGCGGCGGCACCACCGTGACGCTGACCGGCACCGGGCTCTACCGCACGAGCGCCGTGCTCTTCGGCACCACCCCCGCGGGGGGCCTCACCCGCCTGTCGGCGACGCAGGTCCGCGTCACGGTCCCGGCACACGCGGCGGGCGCCGTCGACGTCCGCGCCACGACGCCGGGCGGCACCTCCCCGGTGGCCTCCGGCGCCCGCTTCACCTACACCGCTCCCCCCGTCGTCACCCCGCCGACGGTGACGGGCCTCTCCGTCTCCGCCGGTCCGCTGCGCGGGGGCACGGTCGTGACCCTGACGGGCACCCGGTTCACGGGCGCGACCGCGGTGACCTTCGGCGCGACGACGGCCCGCTTCACGGTGCTGTCCGCGACCCAGCTCCGCGTCACCTCACCGGCCCGCCCCGCCGGCCTCGTCAACGTGCACGTCCGGACCGCCGCCGGCATCTCGTACGGCTACTCCGCGAACAGCTTTGCCTACGAAACGGTTCCGACCCTGAATGGGATCTCCTCCGCCTCGGGCCCCACGGCTGGTGGGGTCACCGTGACCCTGACGGGCACCGGTCTCAGCCGGGCCACGAGCGTCGCGTTCGGCTCCACGGCCACGACGAAGGTCGTGCCGGTCTCGGCGACCGCGCTCCGGGTCACGACGCCGGCGCGTCCCGTGGGGACCGTGGACGTACGCGTGACCACCCCGGGCGGCACCTCGGCCGTGACCTCACGAGCCCGTTACGGCTACCAGGCACCGCCGGCCGTCGCGTCGCTGTCGACCACCGCCGGACCGGTCCGTGGTGGCACCGTCGTCACGCTCACCGGGACCCGGTTCACGGGCGTGACCCGCGTCGACTTCGGCGGTACGCCCGCACGCTTCACCTTCGTGTCGGCCACGAGCATCCGGGCCACGACACCTGCCCACGCGGCTGGGGTGGTCGCCGTCACCGTGACGACCCCGTACGGCACGTCGCCCGAGCACACGTCGAGCACCTTCGCGTTCGACCCGGTCCCGGCCATCACCTCCCTGTCCCCCCAGACGGGTCCTCCGTCCGGGGGCACCGTCGTGACGCTGACCGGCACGGGTCTGAGCCGGGCGACCGCCGTCCGCTTCGGCTCGGTCGCGGCGACCAACCTCGTCCGCGTCTCAGCGACGACGCTGCGCGCCACGACGCCGCGCCACGCCTCCGGACCCGTCGACGTCCAGGTCACCACCCCGGGGGGCACCTCTGCCACCGGGGTCGGCGCCCGCTTCGCCTACGGCTCGCCTCCGGTCGTCGGCGCGCTGTCCGCCACGGCGGGCCCGCTCCGCGGCGGCACGGTCGTGACGATCACCGGCGCCCACCTGTCCGACGCCACCGCGGTCCGCTTCGGCGCCGTCGCCGCCACCGGTCTCGTGCGCGTCTCGGACACCAGCCTCCGGGTCACCGCCCCGGCGCAGGCCGAGGGGACGGTGTCCGTACGCGTCACCAATCCCAACGGCACGAGCCCCGAGTCCGCGGGCGGGCGGTTCACCTACGTCGGCGTGCCCGCCGTGTCCGCCCTGTCCGTCCCGGCGGGGCCGCTGCGCGGCGGCACCGTCGTCACCGTCACGGGCACCCGCCTCGGCCTCGCGACGGGCGTGGACTTCGGCGGCGTGGCCGGCACCGGGCTCGTCCGGGTGTCCGACACGACGCTGCGGGTCACGGCACCCGCCCAGGCCGTCGGCACGGTCGACGTCCGCGTCACGACTCCCGGCGGCGTGTCGCCGGCCGCCGCTGCCGCTCGGTTCACCTACCAGGCCGTGCCGACCGTCACGGCGGTCTCCCCCACCCTGGCACCCACGAAGGGCGGCGGCACCGTCGTCCTCACCGGGACGGCCTACGACCGCGTCTCGTCCGTGACGTTCGGCGGCGTCGCCGCCACCGCGGTGACGCGCCTCTCGGCGACCCAGCTGCGGGTCACCCTGCCGGTCCACGCCGAGGCTGACGTGGACGTGCGCGTCACGACTCCCGGTGGCACCTCGCCCGTCGTTCCCGCGGGCCGCTTCAGCTTCCAGGACCCGCCCGTCGTCGCCTCGGTCTCGCCGGCCTCAGGTCCGCTGGCCGGTGGCACGGTCGTCACCCTGCGCGGCACGTCGTTCACCGACGTGCGCGACGTCCTCTTCAACGGGGTCGCGGCGACCTCGTTCACCCGGGTCTCGGTCACCCAGCTGACCGCGGTGGTCCCGGCCCGCATCGCCACCGGCCCGATCCCGATCCGCGTCACGACGCGCGCCGGCACCGTCGTGCGCACCGACGGCTTCACCTACGTCGCGGGGGCCACGCTGCGGACCGGGCAGTACCTCTCCTCCGCCACGGCCCTTCGCTCCTCGACCGGCGCGTACGTCGCGACCATGCAGGCCGACGGCAACCTCGTCATCACGACCTCGGCGGGTGTCCGACGCTGGACGAGCGCGACGCCGGGCGCCGGCAACCGTCTCTCGGTCCGGGCCGACGGGAACGTCGTCATGCTCCGCACCAACGGCACGGTCGCGTGGTCGAGCGGGACCACCGGCTGGACGGGCGGCCTGCTCACGCTGACCAACGACGGCCTGCTCCAGGTGCGCCAGGGCACGACGACCGTGTGGGACCACCGTGGCTACCGCTACGACCGGATGCTGCCCGGCCAGGTGCTGCGATCCGGCGAGTCGATCCTGTCGACGAGCAAGGCGTGGCTGCTGACGATGCGCACCGACGGCAACCTCGTGCTGACCTCCGCCGCCGGAGTGCGCCAGTGGGCGGCCTTCACGACGGGTGCCGGGAGCACGGCCACGATGCAGACCGACGGCAACTTCGTCGTGCGCAACTCGCGCGGGGTGACGCTGTGGTCGACCCGGACGAGCGGGAGCGGGTCGGTGGTGCGCGTGCTCGGCAACGCCAACGTCGCCATCTACCGCTCCACCACCGTCACCTGGGCCATCACCGGCGGCCCGGCACCCACCGGCTGGAAGTGCTACTCCCGTGCGACCCAGGACTGCATCGAGCGGTTCGGCTACTACGGCCAGCGCGCGTGGAACTACCCCGTCGACCCGTGGGGCAACAACTGCACGAACTTCTCCGCGTACCGCCTCTCGCGTGACGGGGTCAAGAACCCCGGCAACCTCGGCAACGCGACGAACTGGGACACGAACGCCCGGGCCAAGGGCTTCGCCGTCGACCAGAAGCCCCGCGTCGGCGACATCGCCCAGTGGAACTCCAACCACGTCGCGTACGTGGACTGGGTCAGTGCCGACGGCGACACCGTCGCGATCTCCGAGAGCGGCTACGGCGGAACGGTCCTCGGCGCGACGTACACGTCGATGAGCGGTCGGCGCATCCTCGAGCGAGGCGGCTACTCCTGGCCTTCGAACTTCATCCACTTCCGCTGACAGAGAGCCCTCGGGACCCCTGCAGTCCCGAGGCCTTGTCGCGTTGCCCGCGGGATGGGAGCCTGCGACGGTGACACGGACCATCTACGACGCCGTCGGCGGGATGCCCGCGCTCGTCGCCCTCGCTCACGCCTGGCACGAGCGCGTCCTCGTCGACCCCGTCGTGTCGCACGCCTTCTCGCACGGCTTCCACCCCGACCACACCATGCGGCTCGCGGCGTACTGGGCCGAGGCTCTCGGCGGCCCGCCCACCTACTCGGGCTCCATGGCGAGCGAGTCGACGGTCGTGCGGCTGCACTCCGGCAACGGTCCGCACCAGGAGATGGACGAGCGGGCGCTCGAGTGCTTCGAGCGAGCCGTCGAGGACGCCGGACTCTCCGACGACCCGGACGTGCGCGACGCGCTCGTCGCGTACTTCAGCTGGGCGGTGGGCTACATGAGCACCTACCACGGATCGGCCGACGACGTGCCCGACGGCCTGACCGTGCCGCAGTGGTCGTGGGACGGCCTGGTGGAGGGCACCGACTCCCGGGCGACGGCCTCGTCGGCTCAGCCCCAGTAGTCGTCGATCGCCGCGGGTCCCTCGTCGCCGCCGGCAGACGTACGCCGCTCGGTGACCGTGAGACGTCCCCGGTAGAAGAGCATCGGCCGGCCCGACTCACCGTCCTCGAGGTCGAGGACCCGGCCGACGACGACGTCGTGGTCCCCGGCGACGTGCACCTGCTCGACCGAGCAGTGCACGCGCATGAGCACGCCCGGGAGGCTCGGGCCACCATGGTGCGACGGCTCCCAGTCCAGGGAGTCGAACCGGGCGCCGCCGGCCGAGCCGAAGCGCGCGATGAGGTCGCGCTGCTCGTGCCCGAGCACGTTGACGGTGAAGCGCCCGTCGTCGCGCATGCGCGGCCACGACCGGCCGCGGTGGTCGGCGCAGAAGAGCACGAGCGGCGGGTGCAGGGAGACCGACGCGAACGACTGGCAGGCGAAGCCGACGGGCTCACCGCCCTCGGCGAACCCGGTCACGATCGTCACGCCCGTGGCGAAATGGCCGAGTGCGTGGCGCATCCGCTCCGGCGTCGGCTCACCCGTCTGCCCAGCCGTCATGCCGGATCCTGCCGGGGACCGGGCTCACGCGCCTCGCCGAACGCCTGGACGAGCGCCGCGAGACGAGAGGCCTCCCGGCCGGCGAGCGGACCGTCGGCCTTCTGGATCGCCATGACCGCGACGGTGTCGCCGTCCTCGAGGTCGAGGGTGACCCAGGGCTCTCCCCCGCCGAACTGGATGCCGACGACCTCGGGCCACTCGAGCGTGCGGGTGAGCACGAGGTTGCGCACGACGAGCCCGGCGCGGCTCGGCACCGCGCGGATCGACGCGTACCGCCAGGCGAGGAAGGCGATCGCGACACCGAGTCCGAAGAACATGAGGCGGTCGCCGAGCCCCCACCGGCCGTCGACCTGCGCCGGCATGACGACGGCGATGATGCCGAAGACGGCGAGCGAGGACCAGACCACGCCGAGGGCGACGCCCCGTCCCCGCTTGGGCCGGAAGGGCGCCCACGCGGCGGAGTCGGCGGCGGGGTCGCGCTCCGGCCGGGAGGAGGGCTGCTGCGTCATCGGTTCACGTCCGTCGTCCCCGTCGTGCGTCACAGCCGGCAGGCGGCGATGTCGGTCACGAGGATCGCCCGCGCGCCCAGGTCGTAGAGCTCGTCCATGAGTCGGTTGCGCCCGATGCGAGGCACCATGGCACGCACGGCGACCCACGCCTCGTCCTGCATCGGCGAGACCGTGGGCGACTCGAGGCCCGGGGTCAGCCGGCAGGCCCGGTCGACGAGGTCCTTCGGGCAGTCGTAGTCGAGCATGACGTACGTGCGGGCCGTGATGACGCCGGCGATGCGCCGCTGGAGCACCTCGATGGCCTGGTCCTCGCCGGGGCGGTCGCCGCGGATGAGGACGGCCTCGGACTGCAGGATCGGCTCGCCGAACACCTCGAGGCCCTGCTGGCGCAGGGTCGTCCCGGTCTCGACGACGTCGGCGATGCAGTCGGCGACCCCGAGGGTGATGGCCGTCTCGACCGCACCGTCGAGGCGCACGACCTCCGCGGCGAGCCCACGAGCGGCGAGGTCGGAACGCACCAGACCGGCATACGACGTGGCGACGCGCTTGCCCGCGATGTCGTCGACGGTGGCCACGTGGCCGGGCTTGCCGGCATACCGGAAGGTCGAGGCGCCGAAGCCGAGCGACATGACCTCGACGGCGCTCGAGCCCGAGTCGAGCAGCAGGTCACGACCGGTGACGCCTGCGTCGACCGTGCCGGACCCGACGTAGACCGCGATGTCGCGGGGGCGCAGGTAGAAGAACTCGACGTCGTTCTCGGCGTCGGCGACGACGAGCTCCTTGGTGTCACGGCGTACGCGGTAGCCCGCCTCGCGCAGCAGCTCGACGGTCGCGTCGGAGAGAGAGCCCTTGTTGGGCACGGCGATTCGCAGCATGGAGTGAACAGTCCTCAGAGGTGGGAGTAGACGTCGTCGAGCGAGATGCCCTTGGCGAGCATGAGGACCTGCAGGTGGTAGAGGAGCTGGCTGATCTCCTCGGCGGCCTCGTCGTTCGACTGGTACTCGGCGGCCATCCACACCTCGGCCGCCTCCTCGACGATCTTCTTGCCGATCGCGTGGACGCCGGCGTCGAGCTGCGCGACGGTGCCCGAACCCTCGGGTCGCGTCTGCGCCTTCTCGGCCAGCTCGGCATACAGCTGCTCAAAGCTCTTCACGGTGCCCCAGCCTACGGGCCGTGCAACCGTGTCCCGGACGGTGCTCACGTCGTGGCGACGCCGCGGAGGGCGACGACGGTCGCGACGGCCGCCGACGCGGCCTCGTGGCCCTTGTCCTCGGCGGATCCGGGGAGCCCGGCGCGGTCGAGCGCCTGGGCCTCGTCGTCGCACGTGAGCACGCCGAAGCCGATCGGCGTGCCCGTGCGCACCGAGACGTCGGTGATGCCGACGGTCGCGGCCTGGCAGACGTAGTCGAAGTGTGGCGTGCCGCCGCGGATGACGACCCCCAGCGCGACGAGCGCGTCGTAGCGGTCGGCGAGGGTCGCGCACGCGACCGGCAGCTCGAACGTCCCGGGGACGCGGACGACGTCGACGTGCGTGACCCCGGCATCCGCGAGGCCACGACGCGCGCCGTCGAGGAGGCCGTCCATGACCACGTCGTGCCAGCTCGCCGCGACGACGGCGACCCGCAGCCCGGTGCCGTCGGTGCTGATGGTGGGGGCGCCGTCCTTCATGCCGTCTCCTTGCCGTGCCGGTCGGTGGGGACCGGGATGTCATGGCCCATGCGCTCACGCTTGGTCGTGAGGTACTGCTCGTTGTCTGCGCCCATCGGTCCGTGGAGCCGCTCGACCGCGACGACGTCGAGCCCGAGGTGGCGCAGGGCCGCGACCTTGTTGGGGTTGTTCGTCAGGAGGACGACCTGCGTCGCACCGAGGTCGTGCAGGATCGCCGCACCGGCGGCGTACTCCCGCGCGTCGACCGGAAGGCCGAGAGCCGTCTGGGCATCGACGGTGTCGGCGCCGCCGTCCTGCTGGGAGTACGCGCGGAGCTTGTCGACGAGCCCGACCCCCCGGCCCTCGTGACCGCCGAGGTACACGACGACGCCGCCGTCGCGCCCGACGCGCGCCAGCGATGCCTGCAGCTGGGGTCCGCAGTCGCAGCGCAGCGACCCGAACGCGTCGCCGGTCAGGCACTCGGAGTGCAGGCGCGTGACGACGGGCCCGCTGCGGCCGCTGCCCTGCAGCCCGCGCGGGCTGACGAGGGCGACGTGCTCGTCGCCCGTCAGGGTGTCGCGGTAGCCGTGGGCGGTGAACGTGCCGTGCACCGTCGGGATGCGGGTGGTCGCGAGGCGCTCGACCCGGTCGAGGCGCTGCCGGTGGTCGATGAGCTGCTCGATGGTGATGACGGGCAGGCCGAACTCGCGGCCGAGCCCGACGACGGCGTCGAAGCGCATCATCGTCCCGTCGTCGTGGACGAGCTCACCGATGACCCCGACCGGCGAGAGGCCCGCGAGCCGGGTCAGGTCGACCGCCGCCTCGGTGTGACCGGGGCGGGTCAGGACGCCTCCGTGGCGGGCGCGCAGCGGCAGGATGTGCCCGGGTCGGATGAGGTCGGCGGGCACCGAGTCGACGTCGGCGAGCACCCGGACGGTGTGCAGGCGGTCGGCCGCGCTGATGCCCGTGGTGACCCCTGACGCCGCATCGACGGACACGGTGTAGGCGGTCCGCAGCGGGTCGCGGTTCTCGGCGACCATGAGCGGCAGCTCGAGCCGGTCGGCGATCTCGTCGGGCATCGGCGCGCAGAGGTAGCCGGACGAGTGGCGGATGGTCCATGCCATCCAGTCCTCGGTGGCGGTCTCCGCCGCGAGGACCAGGTCGCCCTCGTTCTCGCGGTCCTCGTCGTCGAGGACGAGGACGGGCCGGCCGGCCTGGAGGGCCTCGAGGGCCTCCTCGACGGTGGAGAGGGTGGTCATGACTCGACCTCCTGTCGGTCGGTCTGTCGGTGGCTGAGCAGTCGCTCGACGTACTTCGCGATGACGTCGACCTCGAGGTTGACGACGTCGCCGACCCCCTTGTGCCCGAGCGTCGTCAGGTCGAGCGTCGTGGGGATGAGCGAGACGCCGAACGCGTCGTCGCCGACGTGGGCGACGGTGAGCGAGACCCCGTCCACCGTGATCGAGCCCTTCTCGACCACGTATGCCGCGAGGCCCGGTGGGAGCGTGAAGTCGACCGTCTCCCAACGGTCCCCGGGCGTTCGCGCCGTGATGGTGGCAGTCCCGTCGACATGGCCCTGCACGACGTGACCACCGAAGCGACCGTCGGCCGGCATCGCGCGCTCGAGGTTGACGCGGTCACCGGGGGCCAGGGCCCCGAGACTGCTGCGGTCGAGGGTCTCGGCCATGACGTCGACCGTGAAGCCCGCGGCGTCGTGCTCGGTCACGGTGAGGCAGACGCCGTTGACGGAGATGGAGGCGCCGTGGGTGGCGTCGCTGACGACGAGGGGGCCGTCGATGCGCAGCACGGCCGAGTCGGCGCCGTGCTCGATGGCGGCCACGGTTCCGAGCTCCTCGACGATTCCGGTGAACATGACTGTCTCCTCAGGGTTCTGCGTGCACTCGCGGGTGGGCGCCGGCGTGGATGCGGACGTCTCCCCCGACGACCGTCACGTCGACGAGATCGAGGCGTCGGACGTCCGCGATGGAGGTGATGCCGAGGTCGGCCACGGCAGCGCGGCCCGAGCCGAGCAGCGCCGGGGCGACGTAGGCGTAGACGTCGTCGACGAGACCGGCGCGGAGGAACGCCGCGGCGAGCGTGGGGCCGCCCTCGAGCCAGACGTCACGGATTCCGCTGTGCCACAACCGGCCCAGTGCCTCGCTGGGGTCGCGAGTGGTCAGGTGCAGCACCTCCCCCGGAGCGTCGTGGAGGCGCGCTCCGGTCGGAAGTGGACGCTCTCCCATGACGACGCGAAGGGGCTGGCGCGGCGCCAGCCCGCCACCCGGCATACGCACGGTGAGACGGGGGTCGTCGGCGAGCACGGTGCCCGTGCCGACGAGGACGGCGTCGCGGGTCGCACGCAGCGCGTGGACGTCGGCGCGAGCCGCCTCTCCCGTGATCCACTGGCTGCTCCCGTCGGCGGCCGCGCTCCTGCCGTCGAGGGTCGTGGCGAGCTTCCACGTGACGAGCGGTCGGCCGAGGGCCACGCTGCGCGCCCACCGGTCATTGAGCGTGGCCGCCTCGTCGGCGAGCACACCTCCGGTCACGTGGATGCCGGCGGCGTGCAGCACCTCGGCGCCTCCCGCGGCGTCCGGGTTCGGGTCCGACTGAGCGAAGACGACCCGCGCAACACCCGCCTCGACGAGGGCCTCCGCGCAGGGACCGGTGCGGCCCGTGTGCGAGCACGGCTCGAGCGTCACGTAGGCGGTCGCCCCCCGGGCCGCGGAGCCTGCGCAACTCAGGGCCTCGATCTCGGCGTGCGGCGTGCCGGCCCCGTGGTGGTGGCCCTCGCCGACGACCAGGGCGCCGTCGGCCGCGACGATGACACAGCCGACCCGCGGGTTGGGGTCGGGCCACGGCCCGGATGCGGCGAGCCGGAGGGCTCGTCGCATCCATGCCGGGGCGGCCGTGTCACCCATGGGTCAGCTCGACGTTCCGGTCAGCTGCGGCTCGACGTCGCGTTCGGCGACCCGTGACACCTTGACCCACTGTGTGAAGCCGTAGATGACGAAGAGGCCGTAGAAGGTGTACAGCACACCGGTCGGCACGTAGTCGGTCGCGAAGGCGAACGGCACGCCGACGAGGTCGACAGCGATCCAGGCCAGCCAGAACTCGTTCCAGCCGCGCGCCATGGCGTACGTCGCGACGATCGAGCCGACGAAGATCCAGGCGTCGCACCAGTAGAACCACCACTCGGGCGTGAAGAACGGGTTCGGCGAGAGGTTCCACAGCCAGACGAAGGCCTGGTGCACGACGACCGTGCCGACGAGCCAGAAGACGACGACGGCGACGCGCTCGCGGCTCGTGGCCCAGCGAGGCGTGATCGCCACACCGCTCGAGTCATCGGCGTGGTTGAGCCTGCGGACCTGCGACCAGCGCCACCAGCCGTAGATGCTCGTGATGATGAAGAAGACCTGCCGGCCGGCCTGACCGAAGAGCGGGATGCGCTCGTCGGCCCCGAAGACGGCACCCAGGTAGACGAAGAACAGCATGATGTTCGCGAGGATCCCCACCGGCCAGGCCAAGACCCACCGGCGCATGCCGAGGTAGGCGGACGCGAGCCCGATGAGGACACCGATCAGCTCGAGCCAGTGCAGCTGGTACTGGCCGATCGGGATGGTGGCGTCGATGGCCTGTTGGAAGACGTTCTTCGTCTCGTCGGCCAGAGCAAGAGCCTGCATGTGGTGTTCGTCCTTGGTCGTTCGTCGTGGCACGGACGAACTCCGGGGTGACTCCACACGCCCACGCGGTCCGGACCCGGACGGACGATGCCGACGGCCCAGGCCACCACGGCCTGTTTCGTGCTGCCTCCCATCCGGACTTTCACCGTCGGTCCCGGAATTTCACCAGGTCAACCGGCCGCTGGATGCGGTCGGGTCGCGGACTTTAACCGCCGGCTCGGAATTACACCGACCCCGGAGCACGTAGAGCCAGTATGCACCCGCGTCCGTCGGCCGCGCACGCCGCGACCGCGTGATGGCCGCCACGGCAGCCGCGCCTGCCGTCCGTGACGGCGGCGCCCACGCGGTCAGGAGCACGGCCGCGCGACGGAGAATCGCTCCCGGACACCGTGTCGAAATCGCCCGTCCCCGTTCGTGTAGTAGGCATGACGCGGACAACAGGGTCCGCCGGACAGAAGGAGCCAGTCGTGGCCGAGTACCTCCTCTACTTCAACCAGCAGTGGGTGGGCGACCACTCCGAGGACTGGTTCCGCGGTCGCGGACCTCTCGCGATGGCGACCGTCGACGAGATGAAGGCTGCCGGCGTGTACGTCTTCGCCGGGGGTCTCGAGGAGGAGGATGGTCCCGTCTACCACGCCGATCCCTCCAGCGGCAGCGTGATGATCACCGACGGTCCCTACGTCGAGACGAAGGAGTTCCTCGGTGGCTTCGCCATCGTGGACGTGCCCGACGACGAGACCGCCAAGATGTGGGCCGGGAAGATCGCCGAGGCCTGCGGTTGGCCCCACGAGGTCCGCCGCTTCAAGCCGCAGCCGAAGGTCGACTGACCGCGGCGGGTCGCCGCGGCCGTCGGGTCAGTGCCGGTGCGTGAGAGCCAGCGCGCGCAGCTCGTCGACAGCGGCCGCGGCGTCCTCGGCGCCGTAGACCGCTGAGCCGGCGACGAACACGTCGGCTCCCGCCTCGGCGCACTGCTCGATCGTGTCGGCGCTGACGCCACCGTCGACCTGGATCCAGATCTCGCCGCCGTGGCGGCGCACCGCCTCGCGCACCTGGCGCACCTTGGGCATCTGGTCGGCCATGAAGGACTGCCCGCCGAAGCCGGGCTCGACCGTCATGACGAGCACCATGTCGAGGTCGGGCAGCAGGTCCTCGTAGGGCGCGAATGCCGTCCCGGGCTTGAGCGCCATCGACGCTCGAGCACCCGCGGCGCGCAGCGTCCGCGCCAGCGCGCGAGGGTCGCGTGCCGCCTCGACGTGGAAGGTCACCGACTGGCACCCCGCCTCGGCGTAGGCCGGCGCCCACCGGTCGGGGTCCTCGATCATGAGGTGCGCATCGATCGGGATCGGGCTCACCGCGAGCAGCGCCTCGACGATGGGCAGCCCGAGAGTGAGGTTCGGCACGAAGTGGGCGTCCATGACGTCGACGTGCGCCCAGTCGGCGTTCGAGATGCGCCCGAGCTCCGCCTCGAGGTTGGCGAAGTCGGCGGACAGGATGCTCGGTGAGATCTGCACGCGCACAGCCTAGGGGCGGGTGGCGGGCGTCAGGCACCGCCCTTGGTCCACACCGAGACGTGCGACTCCGACTCCGCCGTGAAAGGAGTGCGGTCCCAGTCCGCCCAGCGGTGCGTCAGGGTCAGGCTCGCGATGCGCGCCATGAGGTCGAGCTCCGACGGCCACACGTAGCGGTGCGCCGAGGCGGCATACCTCGCCAGCTCCCGACCCTGTGCGTCCTGTTGCCCCTCCCGGACGTAGTGGTGCGAGACCGACAGCTGCGACACGACGTCGACGGTGTCGAAGCCGACGTGGCGACTCCCGACGTGGAAGGGTACGGCGGTCTGGCCCGGCGGCATCCGACGCAGCTGCGGCACGAAGACCTCGACGACGAAGCACCCTCGAGGTGCAAGCTGTTCGGCGACGGTGCGGAAGCACTCGACCTGCTCGTCCTGGGTCAGCAGGTTCGTGATGGTGTTGTAGACGAGGTACGCGAGGCGGTAGCAGCTGCCCACCCGGGTGGTCGCCATGTCACCGATCGTCACCGCCAGCCGGTCACCACCCGGCTTGCGTCGCAGCTGCGCCACCATGGCCTCAGAGACGTCGATGCCGTGCACCTCGACGCCGCGCTCCGCGAGCGGCATCGCGACCCGACCCGTGCCGATCGCGAGCTCGAGCGCCGGACCCTCCCCGGCGAGCTCGTGGAGCACGTCGACCGTGGGACCGAGGACGGCCGGCGCGAACATGTGGGCTGATCCCGCGTCGTACGTCGGTGCCACCTTCTCGTCGAAGGAGCTGGGCTCGAGGTCGTCGGTCGCGTATGCCGTCACGGCCCCACCCTGCCCATCGCCAGGTCCGCGCGCGAGCGCTTTTCGGGCCTACCGCTTGCGCAGCAGGGCGAAGAACATGGCGTCGGTGCCATGGACGTGCGGCCAGAGCTGGACGTAGGGCCCCTCGCCGAGACCCGGCAGCTCGCGTCCGGAGGCGTCGACGAAGAGCGGGCGTGCGTCGACGAGCTCGACGTCGTCGCGCCGCTTGAGGATGTCGGTGACGACGAAGCGCGTCTCGTTGAGGTGCGGGCTGCACGTCGCGTAGCCGACGAGGCCTCCGGTCGCGGTGGCCTCGATGCCGGACTCGAGCAGCTCGCGCTGCAGCCCGGCCAGGGCGGCCACGTCGCCGGGGCCACGCCGCCAGCGCGCCTCGGGTCGTCGTCGCAGGGCTCCGAGACCCGTGCACGGGGCGTCGATGAGGACGCGGCTGAAGCCGCCCGGTTCGAGCTCGCCGAGCTCCCGGCCGTCTCCGTGTCGCACCTTGAGGCTCGTGTCGAGCTCGCGCGCCTCGGCACGAGCCGCGGCCAGGGTCTGCCAGACGAGGTCGGCACGGTGCTCGCTGATCTCGTTGGCCACGAAGGGGATCCGTCGCTCGATGGCGAGGGCTGCGAGCAGTCCCGCCTTGCCGCCAGGGCCTGCGCAGAGGTCGAGCCACCGCTCGTGCTCGGCGGCCCCACCCTCGGTGTCCGCGGCAGCGAGGGCGAGGACGAGCAGCTGCGAGCCCTCGTCCTGGACCGCGGCCCGCCCGTCGCGTACGGCAGAGATGGCTCCCGGGTCGCCCTCCGGCAGCGTCGCACCGACGGGGCTGAGCCCGGAGCGCTCCGCGCCGGCGTCCTCGAGCTCGTCGAGCGAGGCGAGGCCGGGTCGCGCGACGAGCGACACCTTGGCGGCGGCGTTGTCGCTCTCGAGCAATGCCGTCAGCGACTCCTCGACGTCGGCCGGACCTGCGGCGCCGTGCCCGATCAGGGCGGCTCGGAGTGCCTTGGCGATCCACACGGGGTGCGACGTGCGCAGCGCGAGGCGCTCGACCGGGTCGACGACGTCGCGGGTGACCAGGTCGATCCACTCGTCCGCCTCGCGCTCGCTGATGCGCCGCATGACGGCGTTGACGAAGCCGGCCGCGCCGGCCCCGTTGACCTGCCGGGCCAGGGCCACGGTCTCGTCGACGGCCGCATGGCTGGGGACGCGCATGCCGAGCAGCTGGTGCGCACCGAGCCGCAGGGTGTCGAGCACGTTGGCATCGATCTTGTCGACGGGCCGACCCGCGGCGGACGCGATGATCGCGTCGTAGAGGCCGGAGAGTCGCGTGGCCCCGTAGACGAGCTCGGTGGCGAAGCCGGCGTCCCGCCCGCTGATCCGCTTGTCGCGCAACAGCTTCGGCAGCGTGAGGTTGGCGTAGGCGCCGTCGGCGACCTCACGCATCGCGGTGTAGGCGGCGAGCCGGGGCGCATCTGTGCGCCGGGCCCGCTCGGACGGTCGCTGCTCGGAACGGTGACCGGCAGAGCGCTCGCGAGCCTGCGGCCGCTGGCGCTCTCCGCGGCGCCCGTCGCCCGGTCGACCGCCGCCCCGTTGCTCGTCACTCATCGCCGACCCCCTCCCCTGCCTCGATGCGCGTGCCTCGGGCCCAGTCTGCGGCCGCCATCGGCTTCTTGCCGTGCGCCTGCACCGTGCCCAGACGGATCGGGTCGCTGCCCGTGCCGACGAAGACGGCCTTCTTCGTCACGAGGAGCGTGCCGGCTCCGAGCGGGGCGGAGTCGGGGATCTCTCCCGCGTCGACCACGTTCACCGGCGAGACCTTGAGCCGCTCGCCGCGGAAGGTGGTCCACGCGCCCGGCGCGGGCGTGCAGCCGCGCACGAGCCGGTCGACAGCGGTCGCCGGACGCGTCCACACGATGCGGGCGTCCTCGACCTCGATCTTCGGTGCGAGCGAGACGCCCTCGGACGGCTGGGGGACGGCCACGAGGTCGCCCGACTCGAGGCCGTCCAGAGTCGCGACGAGCAGGCCGGCCCCGGCTCCCGACAGCCGACCCAGCAGGTCGCCGGCGGTGTCGGTGGGCCGGATCGTCTCGGTCATGACGCCGAGCACCGGCCCGGTGTCGAGACCGCGCTCGATGACGAACGTCGACGCACCGGTCACCTCGTCGCCGGCCATGATCGCGTGCTGGACCGGTGCCGCGCCACGCCAGGCGGGCAGGAGCGAAAAGTGCAGGTTGATCCAGCCGAGACGCGGGATCGCGAGCGCGACGGGTGGGATGAGGTTGCCGTAGGCCACGACCGGGCACGCGTCGGGTGCGAGAGCCGTGAGGGCGTCGAGGAAGTCGGGGTCCTTGACGCGCGTCGGGGTGAGCACCGGGATCCCGAGCTCCTCGGCCCGGCGACGGACGGGCGAGGCCTCGAGCCGCCGACCACGGCCCGAGGGTGCGTCGGGGCGGGTGACGACGCCGACGAGCTCGTGGCGCGAGGACGCGATGGCATCGAGGCTCGGCACCGCCGCCTCGGGGGTGCCTGCGAAGACGACTCTCATCTCACATCGCCCGGCCGAAGGTCGAGTGCGGGCTGATCCGTACCTCGGGCGGGTCCTCGGCGAACCACTCCGCCGCACGGATGGCCCGCATCGCCTCACGGCGCGCCTCGGGGCCGAGCCGGTCGAGGAAGAGGATGCCGTCGAGGTGGTCGGTCTCGTGCTGGACGCAGCGGGCGAGCAGCTGCGTGCCCTCGAGCACGACGGGTTCGCCCCACATGTTCTGCCCCTTGGCCACGACCGACAGGGCCCGCTTGGTGTCGAACGCCAGGCCGGGGATCGAGAGGCACCCCTCGGGACCGTCTTGCTCGTCGTCGGAGAGGTCGAGGACGGGGTTGACGAGGTGGCCGAGCACGCCGTCGACCCAGTAGGTGAAGACGCGGAGGCCGACTCCGATCTGGGGGGCCGCGAGGCCGGCGCCGGGGGCGTCGAGCATCGTGTCCTCGAGGTCCTTGACGAGCACGCGCAGCTGCTTGTCGAAGTCGGTGACCTCGGCGGCGGCGGTCCGCAGGACCGGGTCACCGAAGAGTCGGATGTCCTTGATCGACACAGGTCTCCAGGGGTCGGGAAGGCGTGGGGCGCCGCCAGTCTAGGACCGCGACGGCTCGTCGGCCGCCGCACCGGTGGCGTCACGGGTCGCGTCACGGGTCGCGTCACCGGTCGCGTCACCGGTCGCGTCACCGGTCGCCACGCCCGCGGCGGGTCCGACCGCGGCTGGGTCCTCGCTGCTGCGGCCCAGCTCGCGCACCGAACGGGACAGCAGGGCAGAGAGGGAGACGACGACGTAGACGCCGGCGCTGACGAGCATCAGCACCTCGGTGTCGACGGTCGTCGCCAGCCAGCCGTAGAGGAACGTCCCGATGGGGATGGCGACGAACGACCCGAGGGCGTCGTAGCTCGAGACCCGCGACAGCACCTGGACGGGGACGTGCTCGTGCAGGGCCGTGCTCCACCCGACGCCGAAGACCTCCACCGCGGCCCCGGCGAGGAAGAACCCGATGGCGACGGGCACGATCGCCGGCGCGGCGCCCAGGAGCACCATGGGGACGGCGAGCACGCAGATGGCGAGCATCCCGGCGCGCAACGGTCGCCGCAGCTGCAGCCGCAGCATGACGAGGGTCATCAGGACGGTGCCGACGGCCTCGGCGCTGAGCACGATGCCCCACCCTGCTTCGCCGATCGAGGCCGTCGACTTGGCGATGAGCGGACCGAGCACCCCGATGACGCCGGCGTGGATGGCGTTCGTCAGCCCGAAGGCGAGGACGATGACCCAGAGCCACTCGCGGCGGGTGAACTCGCTCCACCCCTCGCGCAGCTCGCGCACCATCGAGTGGTGCGGCCCACCCGCCTCCTGGGACCGGCGGGGCAGACCGACGCGCGTCAGGCAGACGATGGCGACGGCATACGTCAGCGCGTCTGCGGCCAGGGCCCACCCGGGTCCGACGCCGACGACGAGCAGGCCGGCGATCGCCGGTCCGATGATGGACAGGCCGCTGCGGCTGAAGGACAGCAGGGCGTTGGCCTGCTGGAGCCGGGAGCGGTCGACGACGAGCGGGACCATGCCCATCATCGCGGGCATGGTGAACGCCGACACGGCGCCGTTGACGCCCTCGATGACGGTCACCTGGGTCAGGGTCGCGTCGCCGCTGATGATGAGGTACGCCGCGAGCGCCTGGGTCAGGCACGTGAGGACGTGCGAGACCTGGAGCACGACGATGCGCGAGAAGCGGTCGGCGACGACTCCACCGACGAGGAGGAAGACGACCATCGTCAGGGTGCGCACCCCGAGCACCTGCGCGAGGGCCGCCGCCGACTGGTCGATGTGGAGGACGGCGAACGCGAGGGCGACGGGCACCATGACGTTGCCGGCCGTCGAGACCGTGCGCGCCGTGAAGTACCACGCGAACCTGCTGTCGGACAGGGCACCCATCGACTCGCGGACCTTCATGAGCTCTCGCTCCCGTCCCGGAGCCGGAACGCCGCCACGGACAGGGCGGCCCGGACGGTGCCCTCGGTGCGCGGCGGGCGCGCCGACGCGTGCAGCAGGGCGCTCGCCTCGTCGACGAGCGTCGTGACCTGCTCCCAGACCTCCGGCTCGACCCAGAGGTCGGCGTCGGTGAAACGGCTCGGCGCGCCGGGAGCGAGCTCGAGGTAGCGCCGCGGGATCATCTCGGCGAACACGCGCACATAGGCGAGCCGGTCCTCGTCACGAGTGCCCGGCGGACGCACGACCGGCGCGTCCCACGCGTGGCGGTACTTCTTGGCCTTGCCGCCGCGCACCGTCTCCTCCGCGGCGACCTCGAGCAGGCCTGCGGCGTGCAGCAGGCGCAGGTGGTAGCTGGCGTTGGCCTGGGTGACGTCGAGCTCGCGCGCGACCTCGGCGGCGCTCAGCTCGGCGCCGGTCAGCAGCGAGAGCGTCTGCAGCCGCAGCGGGTGGGCCGTGGCGCGCAGGTCGCTGATCCGCTCTTCCTCCAAAGACATGTTTGGGAGTATGCCGTCCGGCCGGGCCAACCGTCAAGCATTCCTTTGGAGGTCGTCCCTGACGATGGGTCGGGAGACCTCAGCCCTGACCGTAGGCGAGGTGCACGACGCCACTGTCGTAGGCCTCGGTCTCGAGCAGGCGCAGGCCCGAGACGGCCTCGTCGGTGAAGAGCCGCTCCCCCGCGCCGAGGACGACGGGGAAGACGAAGAGGTGCAGGCCGTCGACGAGCCCGTCCCGCAGCATGGCCCGGACGAGCGTGCCGCTGCCGCTGACGTAGAGCGAGCCGTCGACCTCGTCGCGGAGCGAGCGGAGGGCGTCCGCGTCGTACGGGCCGATGACGCGGGAGTTGTTCCAGTCGGGGTCGCGCAGCGTCGAGGAGACGACGTTCTTGCGGGCACCGTTGAAGAAGGCCGCACCGGGGTCGTCGTCGTCGCTGCGCGCCGACCAGGCCGGGGCGAACATCTCGTACGTCCGCCGCCCGAGGAGCAGCTCGGAGCCCGGGCCGGTGAGCCGCGCGATGGCCTCGCCCATCCTCGGGTCGAAGGGGAACTCGGCCGTCCAGCTCGGGCTCTCGTACACCCCGTCGAGCGAGATGAACTCGTGGACCTCGATGCGTCCCATGTGGTGCCTCCTGTCAGTCGGTGCTGTTCGGTCGTGCTGTTCGGTGGTGGTCAGTCGTTCGGCTGGTCGTCGCGCTCGACGTCGAAGGTGAAGCCCTGGGCCCGCAGCCGCTCGACGAGGACCTCGCCGAGGGCCGTGGCGGGCGTGCAGACACCGGCCCGGCGCGGCAGGCCCTCGTCCAGCGCCAGGGCGAGCGCGGTCTGTCCGAGCATGACCGCCGTACCGCCGTAGCCCGGGTCGTAGTCGGCGCCGACCCGCGTGCGGTAGCGCGCACCCGTCGTCGTCGTGGAGCGGATCTCGAGGCGGAAGCGTCCGGCGGCCTGCGCCTCGGGGCTCGGGCCCTCGCCCGGCTTGGGCAGGAAGCGGTCGATGACGGCCCGCGTCGGACGGAACGCCATACCGGCCACGACGCCGCCGAGTCCGACCGCCATCCCGCCGGCCAGGACCGGCGACATCGGGCCCGAGCCGAAGTCGGTCGCCTCGCGGTAGCGCAGGTCGCGACCGTAGGACCAGTCGGTCAGCGTGTTCGACAGTCGCACGATCCGGGTGTTGAACGCCGCCATGACGAACGGCCCGGTCCATCGTCCCGTGGACGGGTCGCGGTCGACGGGCACGAGCCGGCGCAGCCGATCGAGGACACCGCTGGACGCCCGGCGACCCGAGGACGGCTCCTCGGCGCGTCGGGGGCTCAACGCGTACGAGTCGCCGAGCACGCGGCGGGCGCCGGCGTCCGCCCGGGCCGTGATGGCCTGCTGTCGGGCGGAGTCGATGGTGCCGCCGGAGAAGCCACCCTTGAGCGACCGGACGAGCAGCGTCGTCTCGGCGAGCGTGCCCTCGCCGTCCGCGGCCACGCGCTGGGCCGTCGTCAGGACGCCGAGGTCGGAGGGGATGGAGTCGAAGCCGCACGCGTGCACGACGGCGGCGCCGGTCTCGCGGGCCCGGGCGTCCAGCTCGTCGAGGGACCACCGCACGAAGAGCACCTCACCCGTGAGGTCGGCGTAGTGCGTCCCCGACTCGGCGCAGGCCCGCGCCACCTCCTTGCCGTACGTCGCGTACGGGCCGACCGTCGTGGCGAGCACGCGCGTGCGCGCGGCGAGGGAGCGGAGGGCGGGAGCGTCCGTCGCGTCCACGGCCACGAGCTCCCAGGAGGCCGCGGCCCGCCCGAGCTCGACGCGCAGCGCCTCGAGCTTGGGACGCGACCTGCCCGCCAGAGCGATCCGGACGTCAGGCCCCGCGTGGGCGGCGAGGTGGGCGGCGGTCAGTGCCCCGACGAAGCCGGTGGCGCCGTAGAGGACGATGTCGAGCTCGCGTTCGGGCATGCCGTCACTCTGTCACGGCGGCGTGCCCGAGACGCCTCGGAGACGCGACGGCAGGTCAGAACGTGTCGAGCGGGTCGACCCGCACGGCCACGACGTCCGTTTCCTTGCGAGCCGAACGGAAGGCCTTGAGCGCCAGCAGGGCCCGGGTCAGCGACTCGGTCTCGGAGGCCGGCACGCGGACGAGCACGTGGTGGTCGGCGACGGCACGTTCGGGCTCCCCGTCGGCCGGGGCACGGCGGGGAGGTGCACCCGCGTGCGAGAGCCGGACCGGGCCGAGCACCTGGGCGACGTCGGGCAGGTCGGCCTGTCCGAGCGCCTCCTCGAGCGGGCGCCGGCCACCGGTCAGCTGGGCCACGCGCACGGCCGGCGGAAGGCCGAGCTCACGCCGCTCCGCCAGCTCGCGGGCCGCGAGCCAGGCGGGGTCCCACCGCACGAGCGCCTCGACGGCCGGCAGCGCCACGGCCTCCGGGGCGCCGCTCAGCACCACGGCACGCCCCTCGCGGGCCAGTGCCGCCGCGGCCATCCACCGCCGCACTGCCTCGAGCGGCGCGTCGAGCACGGGCAGGTCCAGGCTCGCCCACGCATCGAGCAGCAGCACGGCGGTGTAGCCGCCGTCGGCGACCGGCTCGGCCCCCGGCGTCGCGATGACGAGGGACGGCTCGCGCCCGACGACGGCGAGCACCTCGCCGGAGCCCGACGTGTGGACCGGGAAACCCGGGAAGGCGCGCCCGATCTCCTCCGCCGTGCGCCGGGCGCCCGTGATCGAGGAACGCAGCCGACGCGAGCCGCAGTGGCCGCACTCGAAGCCGTGGCCGCTCAGCGCCAGACCGCACCACCGGCAGGCCGGGGCCGTCCCGGAGGCTCCGAGCGCCACCGGCCCCTGGCAGCGCACGCACCGCACCGGAGTGCGGCACTCGGCGCAGCTGAGCGACGGCAGGTAGCCGCGGCGCGGCACCTGGACGAGGACCGGTCCGTCGACGAGGGCGTCCTTGGCGACGCGCCACGCGCGTGAGGGGATGTGGGCCCGGGAAGCCGGGCCGTCGCGCTCCTCGTCGACCCCCTCACCGGCGATGGTGACGCGTGGTGCGGCCGCCCGCACGGTCGCGGCATCGGCCTCGACCGGCACGAGCGCGCCCGCCTCGACGGCCACCTGGACGCGCAGGCTCCGCCCGAACCCTCCGGTGAGCAGGGCGGCGCCGGTCGCGGACGCCCTCAGCCCGAGCACGACGCCCACGTGGTGGTAGGGCGCCCGCGGCTCGGCGAGCAGGTCGTCGCCGTCGTCCCACCACGCGACGAGGCCGAGGTCGTGGACGGGGGCGAAGGCGGCCGCGCGCGTGCCGATGACGACCCGGACGTGGCCGCGGAGCACCTTGAGCCAAGCGGTGTAGCGCGCCTGCGGACCCTGGTCCGAGGTGAGCCGCACGTGGCGCCCCTTGCCGAGCACGGCGGTCAGGGCGGCGTCGAGCCGGTCGACGTCCCGGTGGTCGGGCACGACGACGAGCGCGCCCCGGCCCGCGGCCAGTGCCGTGGCCACGGCGACGGCGAGCGCCGCCGGCCAGTCCGCGTCTCCTGCGCGTCCCGGCAGGGCGGTCCACGCCGCGGCGGGACCCTCCCCGGAGGCGACCCGACGCAGCCACGCCGGCCCGGCCGGGTAGGCCGCCCACGCACCGGGGTCGGGTGCTGCGAGCTCGTCCTGGGGCGGGCACTCCATCGGGAGGTTGCGCTCGGCCGTGGCGTGGCGCTTGGGCACCGCGAGGCGGAGGACGTCGCTCAGGGTGCCGGCATACCGGTCGGCGACGGCGCGGCAGAGGGCGAGGACCTCGGGGGTCAGCACCGGCTCGGCGCTGACGACCCGGCGCAGCGGCGTCAGCCGGCCGTCGTGCAGGGGCTGGTCCCGGCGCTCGACGACGAAGCCGTCGAGCTCGCGACCCGAGAAGCGCACCCGCACGCGCGCGCCGGGCACGGCGTCGGCATCGAGCTCCTCGGGTACGGCGTACTCGAAGACGCGGTCGAGGTGCGCCAGCGGGGTCTCCACGACCACGGCAGCGACCGGCCGTCCGGCCGGTCGCTGCTTGGTCTCGTCGTCGCCCACGGGGGCGAATCTAGCCTCAGCCGGAGACGGCCGTGCGCAGGGCCTCGATGCGGTCGGTGCGCTCCCACGTGAACGGGTTCTCGACGCCGTCGGCCTTGGTGCGACCGAAGTGGCCGTAGGCGGCCGTCGGGCGGTAGATCGGGCGCAGCAGGTCAAGCGCGTCGACGATGGCGGCCGGGCGCAGGTCGAAGACGTCGCCGATGGCCTGCTGGATCTTGTCGACCGGGACGGTCTCGGTGCCGAAGGTCTCGATGTAGAGGCCGACCGGCTGCGCCTTGCCGATGGCGTAGGCGACCTGGACCTCGCAGCGACGGGCGAGGCCCGCGGCGACGACGTTCTTGGCGACCCAGCGCATGGCGTACGCCGCCGAGCGGTCGACCTTGCTCGGGTCCTTGCCCGAGAAGGCACCGCCGCCGTGGCGGGCCATGCCGCCGTAGGTGTCGACGATGATCTTGCGTCCGGTCAGGCCGGCGTCGCCCATCGGGCCACCGATCTCGAAGCGACCGGTCGGGTTGATCAGGGCCCGGTAGCTCGACACGTCGAGGTCGGTGCCGCTCTCGCGCAGCTCCGCGAGGACGGGCTCGATGACGTGGGCGCGGATGTCGGGCTCGAGCATGCCCTCGAGCGAGACGTCGGGGGCGTGCTGGGTCGAGAGCACGACGGTGTCGAGGGAGACGGCGCGGTCGCCCTCGTAGGCGATGGTGACCTGCGTCTTGCCATCGGGACGCAGGTAGGCGAGCTCGTCGCTCTTGCGCACCTGCGTCAGGCGCTCCGAGAGGCGGTGGGCCAGGTGGATCGGCAGCGGCATGAGCTCGGCCGTGTCGTCGCACGCGTAGCCGAACATCAGGCCCTGGTCGCCGGCGCCCTGCTTGTCGAGCAGGTCGTCGACGTCACCCGTGCGGTGCTCGTGCGCCGTGTCGACGCCCTGGGCGATGTCGGGCGACTGCGCACCGATGGAGATCGAGACGCCGCAGGTCCGCCCGTCGAAGCCCTTCTGCGAGCCGTCGTAGCCGACCTCGAGGATGGTCTCGCGCACGATCTTCGGGATCTCGACGTAGGCCGTCGTGGACACCTCGCCGGCGACGTGGACGAGCCCGGTCGTGACCATCGTCTCGACCGCGACGCGCGCCTGCGGGTCGTCGGTGAGCAGCGCGTCGAGGATCGAGTCGCTGATCTGGTCGCAGATCTTGTCCGGGTGTCCCTCGGTGACGGACTCGGACGTGAACAGACGTGCGGACACTTGCTCTCCCTCGGTCGGGTGCGGAGTTGGTGCGGGTGGTTCGGCGGCCCCGGTCCTGCGGATGGCAGGCCATGCTGGGGCGAGAGTCTAGTGCTCAGTCGAGCAGGGGCGAGATGGTGTCCCACAGCGCGGTGGCGACGGCGTCCTTGGAGGTCGGTCCGACCGTCGTCGCCTCGTCGCTGCCGCGCCGGAGCAGGTGCACCGTCGTGTCGTCCTTGCCGAAGGTCAGGTCGGCGCCGACCTCGTTGACGACCTGCAGGTCGCTGCCCTTCCGGGCGAACTTCGCCCGCGCGTGGTCCATGACGCTGCCGTGGGCATCGCCTGTCTCGGCGGCGAAGCTGACGATGAACGGCGTGCCCGTCCCACGGGCGTCGCGCTCCGCGACGAGCCCACGGACGATGTCGGGGTTCTCGACGAGCTCGACCCTCAGGCCGGCGTCGGGGTCGGAGGACTTCTTGATCTTGCTCTCGCTCACGAGCGCCGGGCGGAAGTCGGCCGGAGCCGCGGCCATGACGACGACGTCGGCATCCGACGCCGCCTCCTCGACCGCCCGCTGCAGCTCGAGCGTCGTCTCGACCCGCACGACGTCGATGCCCTCGGGCACCGGGACCGCGACATTGGCGGCCACGAGGATGACCTTCGCCCCGCGCTCGGCGGCGGCGCGAGCGATGGCCACGCCCTGCTTGCCGGACGAGCGGTTGCCGAGGTAGCGCACCGGGTCGAGCGGCTCGCGCGTGCCACCGGCGGACACGACGACGCGGCGGCCCTCGAGGTCGCGCAGCGGCGCCCCGGCCACCGCGGTCCCGTCACCCGAGACGATCGCGAGGCATGCGGCATACAGCGCTTCGGGCTCGGGGAGGCGGCCGGCGCCGGAGTCCTTGCCCGTGAGGCGACCCACCGCGGGCTCGATGACGTGCGCTCCGCGCGAGCGCAGCGTGGCGACGTTGGCCTGCGTGGCCGGGTGCTCCCACATCTCCGTGTGCATGGCCGGCGCGAAGGCCACCGGGCACCGGGCGGTGAGCAGGGTGTTGGTCAGGAGGTCGTCGGCCAGGCCGTGTGCGGCCTTGGCGAGCAGGTCGGCCGTGGCCGGTGCGACGACGACGAGGTCGGCCGCCTGGCCGATGCGCACGTGCGGGACCTCGTGCACGGACGTCCACACCTCGGTGCTGACGGGCTTGCCCGAGAGGGCGGACCACGTCGGCGCCCCGACGAACTGGAGCGCCGCCGCAGTGGGCACGACCGTGACGTCGTGCCCGTGCTCGGTGAAGAGCCGGAGCAGCGAGCACGCCTTGTAGGCGGCGATGCCGCCACTCACCCCGAGGACGACGCGCATCGGCTGCTCCGGACCCTTCGGGGTGCTCAGGCCTCGGTGGGCGTCGAGGTCAGCAGGCCCTCGTTGATCTCGCGCAGCGCGATCGACAGCGGCTTCTCGTGGACCTCGGTCTCGACGAGCGGGCCGACGTAGTCGAGCAGGCCCTCCTGCAGCTGGGAGTAGTAGGCGTTGATCTGACGGGCGCGCTTGGCGGAGTAGATGACGAGCGCGTACTTCGAGTCGGCGGCGGTCAGGAGGTCGTCGATCGGCGGGTTGGTGATGCCGATGGGAGCAGCCTGGGTACCGGACACAGTGATCTCGTTTCGTTGGTTTCAGCGGGCTTGAGGTGTGTGCCGCGACGTCGACGGCGGTGCGGTCGTAAGCCGTCGGCTGGCACACATCACGTCGGGACTCACCGGTCGGCGCGTCCCGATCTCATCAATGATACGAGTTCTTCGCTGGCCCGACGAACATCGTCGTTGACGATGACCTCGTCGAACTCGCTCTGGGCCGCCATCTCGCCCCGTGCGGTGGACAGGCGACGCTCGCGCTCGGCCTCGTCCTCGGTGCCGCGCCCGACGAGTCGGCGCACCAGCTCGTCCCAGCTCGGCGGTGCGAGGAAGACGAAGAGTGCCTCGGGCCACGTGTCGCGCACCTGGCGCGCGCCCTGCAGGTCGATCTCGAGCAGGGCGTCGCGGCCCTCGCGGATGACGCGCTCGACCGGACCCCGTGGCGTGCCGTACTTGGCGGCGCCGTGGACGACGGCGTACTCGAGGAACTCCCCCGCCTCGACCAGACGGTCGAACTCGTGGTCGTCGACGAAGTGGTAGTGCACCCCGTCGACCTCGCCCGGTCGCGGTCGGCGGGTCGTCATCGAGACGGAGAACCAGACGCCCGGGAAGTGCGTGCGCACGTAGGCCGCGATGGTGCCCTTGCCGACCGCGGTGGGGCCGGCAAGCACCGTGAGCCGACCACGCCGGGGGGCTGCTGGGTCGTGCTGGGGCTCCGCGGGCGACGTCGGGTCAGCCGACATCACGGCTTCTCGAAGCGGTGGAGCAGGGCTGCGACCTGGTTGGCCCCGAGCCCGCGCACGCGTCGCGACTCGGCGATGCCGACCTCGGCCATGATCGCCTTGGCGCGGACGCGGCCGACGCCGGGCATCGACTCGAGCAGCTCGGTGACCTTCATCTTGCCGATGACCGGGTCGGCCTTGCCGTCCTCGAGGACCTCGGAGAGCGAGCCGCTGGAGTACTTGAGCCGGTTCTTGACCGCTGCTCGCTCCCGACGTGCGGCTGCAGCCTTCTCGAGTGCTGCGGCCCGTTGCTCAGGGGTGAGCGGTGGAAGCGCCACGGTCTTCGGTCTCCTCGCTGCCTGCGGGGAGCGCCCTGCGCCCCCTGCCGTTCTTCACGTCTCGCGTGTTGTCTCCGCCGAACCTAGCGATCCGGCCGTGCGCGCCGCAACGCGGGGGCCGTGCCGGGACACCTCCCGCTGCCGTTCAGCCGACGTTCGGACGCCGCTCAGCTGCCGAGGTCGATCCCGCACGTCTCCTTGGCATGGGTCTCGATCCGCTTGGCCGAGCTCTCGAAGCCCTCCATGTGCTTCGTCAGCTCCGTGAGGTCGGGCTTGGCCACCGTGAACTTCGCGGCGAGCACCCGCAGCGAGGCCCAGTCGGTCTTGACCTCCTCGGGGGCACTCGCCTCGACCGTGGTGATGGTGGCGACGAAACGCGCCGCCGAGGCAGGGTCCTTGAGGGTCGCGCCCGCATCCTTCCAGTCCGCCTCGGCGGCCGTCAGGGCGTCGCAGTAGGAACCGGTCGACCCCGACGAGCAGGCCGCGACCGAGGTCGCCGTGAGGAGCAGCGCGAGGGCCACCGAAGAGCCCTTGCGCAGGGCGGTCGTTCGCATCACCACACCGTATGCCGTGTCGTCGGCGACGTCCTGCGACTACCCGAGGCAGCGCGCTGCCCGGGTCCGATGGTCAGGAGATGTCGAGGTTGCAGGTCGCCTTGGCGTGCGCCTCGATCTTCGTGCTCGAGGCATCCATCTTCGCGGTCGCCGCGGAGACGGCGCTCTTGTCGCCCGACGCCGCCGCGTCGACGAAGGCGATGAGGTCGCCCCAGGCCTGCTTGACCTCGTCCGGCGCGGCGGCCTCGATCTTCTGGAGCACCACCTTGCCCTGCTCCAGGGCGGCCTTGTCGCTGATCTTCGACGACATCGACTCGAGCTCCTTCTGCCCGGACTCGAGCGCCGCGCAGTAGGCGGAGTCGGCCGCTGCCGAGGCGCTCGTCGTGGTGCTCGACGCCGACGAGGACGCCGACGAGGACGCCGACGCGGTGCTGCCGGCTGTCGAGGACGGCTGGGTGCTGGAGCCGCACGCGGTGGCGAGCGGGATCGTCGCGGTGAGGGCGACGGTGGCGAGCAGTCGGCGTGCGCGTCGAGTGTGCGTCATGCCACAACGCATACCCGGCTGGGAACTTCCTGTGACACGGGTGGGAGCGTCAGTGCGCTCTCAGCGTCTCCGCGACCTGCGCCGTCCGGGACACGAGCCGGCTCGGCTCGGGGCCGGCACCGAGGATCTCGCGGCTCGACGACGCGAGCACCTGGCCACGGGCCGCACCGAAGGTCGTGGCGAGCGACTCGATCGTGCCGCCCTGGGCACCGAAGCCCGGGGCGAGCACCGGCGTCGCGGCACTCACGAGGTCGAGCCCGAGGTCGTGCACGGCACTGCCGACCGTGGCGCCGATGACGAGTCCGATGCTGCCCAGCTCGCCGCGGCCTCGCGCCGCGGTGTTGTCACCCGCAGCGCCCTCGACGACGGACGCAGCGACGGACCGGCCGTCGCGCACCGCGTGCTGGACGGTCGCGCCTTCGGGGTTCGACGTCAGTGCGAGGACGAAGAGCCCGCGCCCCGTCTGCTCGGCGAGGTCGATCGCGGGCCGGAGCGACTCGTAGCCGAGGTACGGGCTCACGGTGAGCGCGTCCGGAGGGGCGACGGCGTCCGGGCCCAGGTAGGCCTCGGCGTAGGCACCCATGGTCGAGCCGATGTCGCCGCGCTTCGCGTCGAGGATCGTCAGCGTCCCGGCCTCGCTCAGGTCGGTCAGCACGCGCTCGAGCACGGCCAGGCCCCGACTGCCGAAGACCTCGAAGAAGGCGGACTGCGGCTTGACTGCGGCGACCCGGCCGGCGAACGCCTCGACGCAGGTCAGGGCGAAGCGCTCGAGGCCGGCGACGTCGTAGGACAGGCCCCACGACTCGACGAGCGCTCGATGGGGGTCGATGCCCACACAGAGCGGGCCGTAGGTCGCCATGGCGTCGTGGAGGCGGGCTCCGAAGGCTTGGGTCATCGTTCGGTCTCCGTTCACGGGTCGGGTGGCTCAGCGGCCGTGGGCCACGGCGACGGCGTCGGTGAAGCGCTCGAAGCCCTTGGCGTCGAGCAGCTCGCAGAGCTCGCGCAGGACACGGACCGGCGCCGACGGGTCGTTGAAGACGGCGGTGCCGACCTGGATCGCGCTCGCGCCGGCGGCGACGAGCTCGAGGGCGTCACGGCCGGTACGCACGCCCCCGACGCCGATGATCGGCACGGTGGGGATGCGGCCCTCGAACATCGCCTGACGCACCTGCCAGATGGCCCGCACCGCGACCGGTCGGATGCCGGGTCCCGACAGGCCGCCGGTGACCCCGCCGAGCTGCGGACGCATCCGGTCGGTGTCGATGACCATGCCGAGCAGGGTGTTGATCATCGTCAGGCCGTCGGCGCCGGCCTTGACGCAGGCGGCCGCGATGGCGGTGATGTCGGTGACGTCCGGGCTCAGCTTGGCGAACACCGGGATGTCGCGCGGGAGCTGCTCGCGCACGAGGGCGATGACCTTGGCCGAGGCGAGCGGGTCGCAGGCGAAGACGAGGCCGCGGTTGGCGACGTTGGGACACGAGATGTTCACCTCGACGCCGATGACGGCGTCGAAGGCCCGGCTCGCGCGCAGCGTGGCCGCGACGTGGGCGTACTCGGTGCTCGAGCTGCCGGCGATCGAGGGCAGCACGCGCGCGCCGACGGACTGGAGCCACGGCAGGTCCTCGTCGACGAACGCCTCGATGCCCGGGCCCTGCAGGCCGATCGAGTTGAGCATCCCCGATGGCGTCTCGGCCATGCGGGGGGTGCCACGGCCGGACCGCGGGTCGGCCATGACGGACTTGGTGACGAACGCGCCGAGGTCGGCGATGTCGAAGAAGCGATGCAGCTCCCTGCCGTTGGCCGCGCAGCCCGAGGCGGTCATGAGCGGGTTGGGCAGCCGGTGGCCGCCCCCGAGGTCGACGGAGAGGTCCACCATCAGTGGCCACCCACCTTCGGGGCGCCGACGGCATCGTCGGGGACGCGGGCATGGCCTCCGTCGAAGGCGTCCCAGCGGACGCGGTCGCCGCGGAAGACGGGCCCCTCGACGCACGAGCGCACCATCCGGGTGCGGCCGTCGGAGCCGACGACCGGCATGACGCACGTCATGCAGACGCCGACACCACAGGCCATGGACTCCTCGACGGCGACCTGTGCGACGGCGTCGTGCGCCTGGGCGACCCGGGTGATCGACTCGAGCATCCCCATCGGGCCGCAGCCGTAGACGACACCCGCCTTCGTGCGCTCGATGATCTCGGGCAGCGGGTCGCTGACCCAGCCCCGCTGACCGGCCGAGCCGTCGTCGGTCGTCACCGTGACGCCGTCGCAGCTGCGGCGGGCCTCGACGACGCCGAAGAGACGGTCCTCGCTCGCAGCACCCAGGACCATCTCGACGTGGCAGCCGCGCTCGCGCAGCTCGGCCGCGAGCCAGAAGAGCGGTGCGCTGCCGTAGCCGCCGCCGACGAGGACGCAGGCCACGGGGTCGGTCGGCAGCGGGAACGCCTTGCCGATCGGGCCGACGACGTCGATCGTGTCGTGCGGCGCGCGGTCGACGATCCACCGGGTGCCGGTGCCGACGGCCGAGACGACGATCTCGACCGTGCCGCCGTAGGTGCCGCTCGGGCTGACCTTGTGGATCGAGAAGGACCGGCGCAACAGGGTGCCGGACGTCTCGCCGCCGACGGCGAGCGCGACGAACTGACCCGGGCGGGCCAGCTCGGCGACGCCGGGGGCGACGAGGGTGAGGTGCTGGTACGCGCCGACCCGCCGGGTCGCGATGACCTCCGCGACCTCCTGCGTCACCCGGGCGCGCAGCTGGCGCTCGCTCATGCGGTCGCTCCAGCCGTCGCCGTCGCCGTGGCCGATGCCGGCGCGGTGGACGGCGCCGCTGCCGTGCCGCGACCGTAGAGGTCGAGGTCGCGCGCGTGGTCCTGCAGCGACTTGACGCGGATCTCCTCCGTGAGCCCCGCCTCGATGCCGAGCACGGCGGCGGCGAGCGTCGCGATGGTCGTGATGATCGGCTTGTCGGCGCTCGTCGTGGCCGCGCGGATCGCGTAGCCGTCGGCACGGGCGTCCTGGCCCGACGGCGTGTTGACGACCATCTGCACGGTGCCCTCGCGGATGAGGTCGACGATCGACTTCTCCCCCGGGGCGTCACCGTCGCGCTCGGTGATCTTGCGGACCAGCGTCGCGGGGATGCCGTTGCGCTTGAGCACCGCGGCCGTGCCACTCGTCGCGAGGATGGTGAAGCCGAGGTCGACGAGGCGCTTGACCGGGAAGAGCATGGCGCGCTTGTCCCGGTTGGCCACCGACACGAAGATCGCCCCGGAGCGCGGCAGCGCCGACCCACCGCCCTGCTGGGCCTTGGAGAAGGCCGAGCCGAAGTCGACGTCGATGCCCATGACCTCGCCCGTCGAGCGCATCTCCGGGCCGAGGAGCGAGTCGACCGCGACGCCCTCCTTGGTGCGGAAGCGCTTGAAGGGCAGCACCGCCTCCTTGCACGAGACGGGAGCGTGGTCGGGCATCCGTCCGCCGTCGCCGGTCGGGGGCAGCATGCCCTCCTCGCGCAGCTCCTTGATCGTGGCGCCGAGCATGACCCGGGCCGCGGCGCTCGCGATGGGCACGCCCGTCGCCTTGGCGACGAACGGCACCGTGCGCGACGCGCGGGGGTTGGCCTCGATGACGTAGAGGATGTCCTGGGCCAGCGCGAACTGGACGTTCATGAGGCCGCGGACGCCGATGCCCTCGGCGAGCTTGCGCGTCGCGACGCGCACGCGCTCGAGCTCACCGTCGCCGAGCGTGGCGGGCGGCAGCGTGCACGAGCTGTCGCCCGAGTGGATCCCGGCCTCCTCGACGTGCTCCATGATGCCGCCGAGGTACATGTCCTCGCCGTCGAAGAGCGCGTCCACGTCGATCTCGATCGCGTCGTCGAGGAAGCGGTCGATGAGGATCGGGTGGTCGGGCGAGGCCTCGGTCGCCTTCTCGACGTAGGTCACGAGGGAGTCGTCGTCGTAGACGATGACCATGCCGCGACCGCCGAGCACGTAGGACGGGCGCACGAGCACCGGGTAGCCGATCTCGCGCGCGACGACGAGGGCCTCGTCCGAGCTGTAGGCCGTGCCGTGCTTCGGGGCGATGAGGCCCGCCCGGGCCAGCACCTGGCCGAAGGCACCACGGTCCTCGGCGAGGTGGATCGCGCTCGGCGACGTGCCGACGATGGGCACCCCCTCGTCCTCGAGCGCCTGCGCGAGTCCGAGCGGCGTCTGACCGCCGAGCTGCACGATGACGCCTGCGATCGGCCCGGCCTGGCTCTCGGCGTGGATGACCTCGAGGACGTCCTCGAGCGTCAGCGGCTCGAAGTAGAGACGGCTGCTCGTGTCGTAGTCGGTCGAGACCGTCTCGGGGTTGCAGTTGACCATGACCGTGTCGAATCCCTTGTCGCGCAAGGAGAACGACGCGTGCACGCAGGAGTAGTCGAACTCGACACCCTGCCCGATGCGGTTCGGTCCCGAGCCGAGGATGATGACGGCCGGACGCTCGCGCTGCGCGACCTCGGTCTCCTCGTCGTACGAGCTGTAGTGATAGGGCGTCGTCGCGGCGAACTCGGCCGCGCACGTGTCGACGGTCTTGTAGACCGGGCGCACCCCGAGGGCGTGGCGCACGCCGCGGACCACGGCCTCCGGCATACGCCGGACCGAGGCCACCTGGGCGTCGCTGAAACCGTGGCGCTTGACGAGGCGGAGCAGCTCCGGCGTCAGCTGGGGGGCGTCGGCGAGCATCGTCGCGACGTCGTTGATCAGCGCGATCTGGTCGAGGAACCACGGGTCGATGCCGGTGGCGTCGTGGACCTCCTCGACGCTGCACCCGCCGCGCAGCGCCTGCTGCACGAGCACGATGCGGCCGTCGGTCGGGATCCTGGCCTCCTCGAGCGCTCGCTCGGCGGCGGCCTTGGTGATCTCGCCGTCCCAGTGGAAGCTCGCGCCCTTCTTCTCGAGCGAGCGCAGGGCCTTCTGCAGCGCCTCGGTGAAGTTGCGCCCGATCGCCATCGCCTCGCCGACCGACTTCATCGTCGTCGTCAGCGTCGGGTCGGCCGCCGGGAACTTCTCGAAGGCGAAGCGCGGCACCTTGACGACGACGTAGTCGAGCGACGGCTCGAAGCTCGCCGGGGTCTCGCGGGTGATGTCGTTGGGCACCTCGTCGAGCGTGTAGCCGATGGCCATCTTCGCCGCGATCTTGGCGATCGGGAAGCCGGTCGCCTTGGAGGCCAGCGCGCTCGACCGCGAGACGCGCGGGTTCATCTCGATGACGATGATGCGTCCGTCGTCGGGGTTGACGGCGAACTGGATGTTGCAGCCGCCGGTGTCGACGCCGACCTCACGGATGACGGCGATGCCGATGTCGCGCAGCCGCTGGTACTCGCGGTCGGTGAGCGTCAGGGCCGGCGCGACGGTGATCGAGTCACCCGTGTGCACGCCCATGGGGTCGAGGTTCTCGATGGAGCAGACGACGACGACGTTGTCGGCGTGGTCACGCATGACCTCGAGCTCGTACTCCTTCCAGCCGAGGATCGACTCCTCGAGGAGCACCTCGGTCGTGGGGCTGTACTGGAGCCCGGCACCGCCGAGGAGGCGCAGGTCGGCCTCGTCGTAGGCGAAGCCCGACCCGAGGCCGCCCATCGTGAACGACGGGCGCACGACTACCGGGTAGCCGAGCTCGTCCGCGGCCGCGAGCAGCTCGTCCATCGAGTGGCAGATGAGGGACTTGGCCGACTCGGCACCACACCGCTCGACGACGCCCTTGAACTTCTCGCGGTCCTCGCCGAGCTGGATCGCCTCGACGTTGGCCCCGATGAGCGGGCAGCCGTACTTCTCGAGAACTCCGTTCTCGTGCAACGAGATCGCGCAGTTGAGCGCCGTCTGCCCGCCGAGGGTGGCGAGGACGGCGTCGGGGCGCTCCTTGGCGATGATCGCCTCGACGACCTCGGGCGTGATCGGCTCGACGTAGGTGGCGTCGGCGAACTCGGGGTCGGTCATGATCGTCGCCGGGTTGCTGTTGACGAGGATGACGCGGATGCCCTCCTCGCGCAGCACGCGGCAGGCCTGGGTGCCGGAGTAGTCGAACTCGCAGGCCTGGCCGATGACGATCGGACCCGACCCGATGACGAGCACGCTCTGGATGTCGCTTCTCTTTGGCATGTTATTTGCTCCCTCCGGTCGCGGGTCCGGCGCTTGGTGTCGTCACGCCTTCCCTCCTCGGCTGGCTCGCTTCGCTCGCTTCGCTCGTCAGTCCAGGCGCGACGCGCGCCGGACCGTGTTCCATGAGCTCCACGAAGCGGTCGAAGAGGTAGGCGGCGTCGTGCGGGCCGGCCGCGGCCTCGGGGTGGTACTGCACGGAGTACGCGGGACGGTCGAGACACTCGAGCCCCTCGACGACGTCGTCGTTGAGGCACACGTGCGAGACACGGACGCGGCCGTATGCCGTGTCGCTGTCCTCGTCGAGGGGTGCGTCCACGGCGAAGCCGTGGTTGTGAGCGGTCACCTCGACCTTGCCGGTCGTGCGGTCCATGACCGGCTGGTTGATGCCGCGGTGGCCGTACTTCAGCTTGTACGTGCCGAAGCCGAGGGCGCGACCGAGCAGCTGGTTGCCGAAGCAGATGCCGAAGAACGGGATGCCGCGGTCGAGCACCTCACGCAGCAGCGCGACCTCGCGCTCGGCGGTTGCAGGGTCTCCGGGACCGTTGGAGAAGAAGACGCCGTCGGGGCCGGACTCCCCCACCGCCAGGACGTCGTCGATCGTCGCGGTGGCCGGCAGCACGTGCACCTCGATGCCGCGCTGGGCCATGAGCGCCGGGGTCATCGCCTTGATGCCGAGGTCGACGGCCGCGACGGTGAACCTCTTGTCGCCGACGGCCGGGACGGCATACGGCTCGGAGGTGGTGACCTCGGCGGCGAGCGCGGCCCCGGCCATCTGCGGGCTCGTGCGAACCGCCTCGAGCAGCTCGGCCTCGGGGCGCTCGGCGGCGTCACCGCTGAAGATGCCGACCCGCATCGCCCCGCGCTCGCGCAGGTGGCGGGTCAGGGCGCGCGTGTCGATGTCGCAGATGCCGACGACGCCCTGGTCGACGAGCTCGTCCTCGAGGTCGCGCGTGGCGCGCCAGTTCGACGCCCGGATGGCGGGGTCGCGCACGACGTAACCGGCGACCCAGATGCGGCTGCTCTCGTCGTCCTCGGTGTTGACGCCCGTGTTGCCCACGTGCGGCGAGGTCATGACGATGACCTGCCGGTGGTAGCTCGGGTCGGTCAGCGTCTCCTGGTAGCCCGTCATGCCGGTGGAGAAGACGGCCTCGCCGACGGTCTGGCCCAGTGCACCGTAGGAAGACCCGTGGAAGGTGCGGCCGTCCTCGAGCACGAGGGTCGCCGCCACGCGGGTGCGTCTGGGCCACCCGTCACGGGTGGGCACGGTCAGGGGGGTCTGGGTGGTCACAGGTCTGCTCCCGAGGTCGTCGCGTTCGTCAGTTCTCGTCGGGTGCCCGCGCCGTTGCGGACGTCGTGGGTGACGCGCCCCGCGTGGACCGTCGCGAGGACGGCTCCGTGCAGGGTGCGCCCGTGCCACGGGTTGTTGCGCGAGCGGCTGCGGCTCGCGGCGGCGTCGACCGTGACCTCGCGGTCGGGGTCGACGAGGGTGATGTGGGCGGGGCTGCCGACGGCGAGCTCCCTTCCCTGGTGGGCGAGCCCGCCGATCCGTGCCGGCGCGGTCGACATGACCCGTGCCACGTCGGCCCAGTCGAGCAGGCCGGTTCGCACCATGACGTCGCTGACGACCGAGAGGGCCGTCTCGAGGCCGAGCATCCCGAAGGCCGCGTCGACGAAGGCGTGCTCCTTGTCGTGAAGAGCGTGGGGGGCGTGGTCGGTGGCGACCGCGTCGATGGTGCCGTCGGCCAGGGCCGCGCGCAGGGCCTCGACGTCCTCGGTCGGGCGCAGCGGCGGGTTGACCTTGTAGACGGGGTCGTAGCCGAGCAGGAGGTCGGTCGTCAGCACGAGGTGGTGGGGCGTGACCTCGGCGGTGACGTCGATGCCCTGCGCCTTCGCCCAGCGGATGACCTCGACGGTCCCGGCGGTCGAGACGTGCGCGACGTGGATGCGGGATCCGGTGTGTCGGGCCAGCATGACGTCACGCGCGACGATCGACTCCTCGGCGATGCCGGGCCAACCGGGCAGGCCGAGCCGACCGGAGACCTCGCCCTCGTGGCAGCAGGCCTCGCGGCCCGCGAGGCGCGGGTCCTGCGCGTGCTGGCTGACGACGCCGCCGAAGGGCTTGATGTACTCGAGTGCCCGGCGCATGATCCGCGCGTCGTGCACGCAGTGGCCGTCGTCGCTGAAGACACGCACCTTCGCCCGCGAGCGGGCCATGAGACCGAGCTCGGCGAGCTCGGCGCCCTCGAGGCCCTTGGTCACGGCGCCGACGGGGACCACCTCGGTGAGCCCGCACGCGCGCCCGAGGTCGAGCACGCGTTCGGCGGCCTCGGCGGTGTCGGTGACGGGGCTCGTGTTGGCCATGGCGAAGACGGCGGTGAAGCCGCCGGCGGCAGCGGCCGCCGAGCCGGTGGCGATCGTCTCGGCATCCTCGCGGCCCGGCTCGCGCAGGTGCACGTGCAGGTCGACGAGGCCGGGAAGTGCGACGAGGCCGTCGGCGTCGAGCACCTCGGCGTCCGAGGGCACCGAGACCGAGCCGACCTCGGTGATGACGCCGTCCTCGACGAGCAGGTCGGCCTGGTCGGCACCGAGCAGCCGGGCGCCGCGGATCACGAGGCGGGTCATCGGACGGCTCCTTCGGTGGCACTGGCGGGCATGGGCGCGGGCGTGTCCTCGCCGGCGAGCAGGTGGTAGAGCACGGCCATCCGGACCGCGACGCCGGCCGAGACCTGGTCGAGCACGACCGACTGCGGGGAGTCGGCCGCCTCGGGTGCGATCTCGAGGCCGCGGTTCATCGGGCCGGGGTGGAGCACGAGGACGTCGTCGTTGCGGGCGACGAGGCGCTCCAGCCGGTCGCGCGTCAGGCCGTAGCCGACGGTGTACTCGCGCGCCGTCGGGAAGTAGCCACCGCTCATCCGCTCGCGCTGGACGCGGAGCATCATGACGGCGTCGACGGGCCCGTGCTCGCCCTCACCGTCGAGGACGGGGTCGAGGTCCCAGCTCGTCGCGAAGCCGTCGGCCGCGCTCCACGCCCCGATGCCGCTCGGCATGAGCGTCGGCGGCGCGACGACCGTGACGCGGGCGCCGAGCGTCTTGAGCGTGATGACGTTGCTGCGGAAGACGCGGGAGTGGGTCAGGTCGCCGACGATGACGACGTGCTTGCCGTCGAGGTCACCGAGCCGGGTGCGCAGCGTGTACGCGTCGAGCAGGGCCTGCGTCGGGTGCTCGTGGGTGCCGTCGCCCGCGTTGATGACGCTGCAGCGCACCCACTGCGCGACCTGGTGGCAGGCACCGGACGCGTGGTGCCGGATGACGAGCGCGTCGACCGCCATGGCGGCGACGGTCATCGCCGTGTCGCGGAGGCTCTCGCCCTTGCTCGTCGAGGAGCCCTTGGCCGAGAGGTTGATGGTGTCGGCCGACATCCACTTGCCCGCGATCTCGAACGAGCTGCGGGTGCGGGTCGAGTCCTCGAAGAAGAAGTTGATGACCGTGCGCCCGCGCAGGGTCGGCACCTTCTTGACCTCGCGTCGCTGGAGGTCGTGCATCGAGGCCGCGGTCTCGAGGATGTCCTCGACCTCGGCGCGGCTGAGGTCGGCGGAGGAGATGAGGTGCTTGGTCATCGCGCGTCACCCCCGCTGATCCGCACGATGTCGAGGCCGTCGACCTCGGCGACCCGGACGTGCACCCGCTCGGCGCTCGAGGTCGGCAGGTTCTTGCCGACGTGGTCGGCGCGGATCGGCAGCTCGCGGTGGCCCCGGTCGACGAGCACGGCGAGGCGCACGGCGCGGGGTCGGCCGAGCTCGGAGAGCGCGTCGAGGGCGGCGCGGATGGTGCGCCCGGAGTAGAGGACGTCGTCGACGAGGACGACGACCTGGTCGTCGATGCCGCCGGCCGGGATGCGCGAACGATGAGCCGTGCGCACCGGGTTGCGGCGCAGGTCGTCGCGGTGGAGCGTGATGTCGAGCTCGCCGACGGGCACCGCGGTCCCCTCGACCTCCTCGATGCAGGCCGCCAGGCGGCGGGCGAGCGGGACCCCGCGCGAGGGGATGCCGAGGAGGACGAGCCCCTCGCTGCCCTTGTTGCGCTCGAGGATCTCGTGACCGATGCGCCGCAGCGCCCGGGAGATGTCTCCCTCGCTCATGACGTCGCGAGCGTCCTCAGGGATGCTCGAGCGGTCCGTCGATGACTGGTCAGGTGCGCTCAGGTCAGGGCAGGGCATCGCCGCTGGACCTCCTTCCCCGCCTCACAGGACGGTGGTTAAAGGATGTCTACGGCGCCGAGTGTAACGTCCGGCTCACGACGCCCCGACACCGCGCCACACCGTGAGAACGTCCCGAACGGTCGCAACGACGGGTCCGTCCGTGACCCGGACCCCGATCGTCCGCCACCGCGGCTAGCCTCCGAGGGTGTCGATCACCTGGGCCGGGGCCCTCTCCTGGCGGCTGCAGCAACAGCTCCTCGATCCCGTGGGCGGAGGGTCGGTCGCCGAGGTCGTGCGGCGGCTCGGGGCCGTCCCGGCCAAGGAGGAGCGGCTCGCCGAGCTCACCGTGCGGCTGCGGCGCGCTCGGTCACGCCCCCACGAGGTGGCCCGGGCGCTCGTCGACGGTCGCCTCGTCAAGGTGTACGCGTTCCGCGGGGGCACCCACTACCTCACCCCGGAGGACGGCGGCGCCTACCTCGCGCTGCGCGCGGCCGGCCGTCAGTGGGAGCGGAAGAGCTGGCAGGAGTACTACCGGCTCGGCCCGAAAGACTGGCCGGGGTTCCGCGCTGCCGTGCGCGAGGCCCTCGCCGACGGGCCGCTCACCGTCGCCGAGCTCGGCTCGGCCGTGACCCGGGGCTCCGCCTACCGCCACCTACGCCCCGTCTTCGACGAGGGAGCCGTCACCCTCAGCAAGGCACTGACGTGGCAGGGCGACATGGGGTTCGGGCCGCCACGCGACGGACGGGCGACGTTCCAGCGGCTCGAAGCCAACCCCCGGTGGGCGGGCGTGTGGGACCTCGCTGCGGCGGGCCCGCACGCCGTCCGCGCCTACCTCCACGCGTACGGCCCCGCGACGCCCGAGCACGTCCACTACTGGCTCGGCGACGGCCTCAGCGCCGGACGCCGGCGGATCGACGGCTGGCTGGCGGACCTGCGCGAGCACCTCGAGCCCGTCGAGGTCGCGGGCGGGACAGCGTACGTGCTCGCGGAGGACGCCGACAGCCTGCGCGCGGCCCAGCCGACGGACGCCGTGCGGCTGCTCCCCGGCCACGACCCGTGGGTCATGGGCGCAGGCACGAAGGACGCGCATGTCGTGCCCCCGGCGTTGCGCCCGGCGGTGACGCGGGGAGCCGACGTCGTCCTGCGCGGCGGGGTCGTGTGCGGCACGTGGTCGGTCGTCCGCGGAGAGCTGCGGGTCGCGTGGGCCGCCGGTCACGGATCGCCCCCGAGGACCTCGCTCGACGAGGAGGCCGTGCGGTTGGGCGAGGTCCTCGGGCGCTCGCTCGAGCCGGTCGTGACGACCGCCTGACCGACCCTGACCGACCCCGAGCGACCCCGACCGACGGGGCAGCGACGGCGAAGGGCACCCACCGGCCGCGGTGGGTGCCCTTCGATCGCAGGGGCGTGCGCCGCTGCGTCAGACGATGGTGGCCTTGACCTCGGCGATGCGCGCGAGCAGTCCGTTGACGAAGGCCGGCGACTCGTCCGTCGAGAGGTCGGTGGCGAGCGCCACGGCCTCGGAGATCGCCACGCCGTCGGGGATCTCGTCGTTCCAGAGGACCTCCCACGCGCCGAGGCGCAGGATCGTGCGGTCGACGGCAGGCATCCGGTCGAGGGTCCAGCCCTGGCTGTAGTCGGTCAGCGCGGCGTTGATGTCCTTCCAGCGCCCGACGACGCCGCGCACGAGGTCCGCGGTGTACGGATTGTTCGCGGCCCGCGACTCGCGGTCGCCGAGGCGCTCGTCGAGGAGCGTCTCGGCGTTGAGGCCGCGCTGGTCCGCCTCGAAGAGGATGTCGAGCGCCCGGGTACGGGCCTTGCTGCGTGCTGCCAAGGGAATTCGCGTCCGCTCAGTCGTTGACTCGGCCGAGGTACGACCCGTCGCGGGTGTCGACCTTGACGCGGGTGCCGGACTCGAGGAAGAGCGGCACGTTGATCTGGGCGCCGGTCTCGAGGGTGGCCGGCTTGGTGCCGCCGGTCGAGCGGTCGCCCTGCAGGCCCGGCTCGGTGTGCGTGATCTCGAGGACGACCGACGCGGGCAGCTCGACGTAGAGCGGCAGGCCCTCGTTGGTGGCGACGAGCGCGTTCTGGTTCTCGAGGAGGTAGTTGGCGGCGTCGCCGACGACGGTCTCCGACACGTTGAGCTGGTCGTAGGTGTCGGTGTCCATGAAGACGAAGTCGGTGCCGTCCTTGTAGAGGTACTGCATCGTCCGCTTGTCGACGTTGCTCGTCTCGACCTTGGTACCGGCGTTGAACGTCTTGTCGACGACCTTGCCCGAGAGGACGGCCTTGAGCTTGGTGCGCACGAACGCAGGGCCCTTGCCGGGCTTCACGTGCTGGAACTCGACGACGGACCAGAGCTGTCCCTCGATGTTGAGCACCATGCCGTTCTTCAGGTCGTTGGTCGAAGCCATCGTCACAAACCACTTTCGTATGCCGGCCGGTCGGGGCGCGCGCCTCTGGGCACGCCGGATCGCCGGGCGTTCACTGTCTTGGGGAGTTGCCGCACGAGTCTAGCCGGGACGCCACCCGATCGCGGAATCGCGCACACCCGTCGCCGTCCTCGCCGGTGTACGCTGACCCGTTCCCCCGCCCGCAACGCACCGAGCAGGTCGCCACCCACCGCCTCGAAGTCCCGGTGAGTCTGCACCTTCTCGGCGTGCTGCCCTGCACGGAAGGCTGCTGCGCGTGACGTCGCTCGACTCCGAACTCGCCCGGGAGCAGGCCTACCTCGACGACGCGCGGGAGCAGCTGGCCCGGATGCGCCGGCTCGCGGAGTCGCTCGACGCGTCGAAGGCGAGCGATGCGATCTCGGGCGAGGTCCTCGGCTGGGTGCTGGCCCGACGCATCGCGTCGCTGCAGGACGACCCGCGCACGACCCTCTTCTTCGGCCGGATCGACCTCGACCCCACGGACGGGCCGGCGGAGCAGTTCCACATCGGCCGACGGCACGTCTCCGACGAGGCGGGCGACCCCGTCGTCGTCGACTGGCGCGCCCCGATCTCGACCGCGTTCTACCGGGCGTCGCCGCTCGAGCCGATGGACGTCGTGCTGCGGCGTCGGTTCGGCGTCGACAGGGGTCGCCTCACCGCCCTCGAGGACGAGCACCTGCGCGAGCCCGATCAGTCCGGCTCGCCGGCAGGCTCGCTCCTCGCGGCCGAGATCGAGCGCCCCCGCACCGGTCCGATGCGCGACATCGTCTCGACGATCCAGCCGGAGCAGGACGACATCGTCCGCAGCGACGTGGCCGTGAGTGTCTGCGTGCAGGGTGCGCCGGGCACGGGCAAGACGGCCGTCGGACTGCACCGTGCTGCGTGGCTGCTCTACTCCTTCCGCGACCGCCTGGACCGCTCCGGTGTGCTCGTCGTCGGCCCCAACCGCGCCTTCCTCGACCACATCGGCGCCGTCCTGCCGTCGCTCGGCGAGGTGCGAGTCGGCCACGCGACGATCGAGAGCCTGCTCGACCACGGCCGGGTGCGCGCCGAGGAGACGGCCGACGTCGCCGCCCTCAAGGGCGACCCGCGCCTCGCGTCGGTGCTGCGCCGGGCCGTCTGGTCGAGCATCGTGCGCCCCACGGAGGCGGTCGTCGTACCGCGCGGTGTGCGCAAGTGGCGCGTGCCGGCCTCCGAGGTGGCCGACATCCTCGACGAGCTGGCCGCCCGCGGCGTGCGCTACTCCGCCGCACGCGACCTCCTCCCCCAGCGGCTCGCGCACCACGTCCTGCTCGAGATGGAGCGCGCCGGCGAGGCGCCCGACGACCGCGTGCAGGACGCCGTCGCCAGGTCGGCCGCCGTCAAGACGTACGTCTCGTCCGTCTGGCCCGCGCTCGACCCGCAGGGGGTGCTGCACCGGTTGTGGTCCGACGCCGACGCGCTGCGGGCCGCTGCCGGCGACGACCTGACCGACGCGGAGCAGTCGATGCTGCTGTGGGACAAGCCGGCCCGCACCAAGGGCGCCGCCCGCTGGTCGCGGGCCGACATGGCCCTGCTCGACGAGCTCGCCGACCTGCTGCGTCGCCTGCCGAGTCTCGGCCACATCGTGCTCGACGAGGCGCAGGACCTCTCCCCCATGCAGCTGCGCGCCGTCGGCCGGCGGTGCTCGACGGGCTCGGTCACCGTCCTGGGCGACATCGCCCAGGGCACGACGCCGTGGGCGACCGCGTCCTGGGACGAGGCCATGCGTCACCTCGGCAAGGAGGACCACGACCTCGTCGTGCTCGACCGCGGCTTCCGGGTCCCAGCCGTCGTCATCGAGTACGCCGCGCGCCTGCTGCCCGTCATGGCGCCGGGCCTCGGCGCACCGGTGTCGGTGCGCGACAACCCCGGACGGCTCGAGATCCGACCCGCAGCGGCGGGCGAGCTCGACGTCGAGGTCGTGCGGGCGGTCGAACGCGCTGCGAGCGCTGCCGGCTCGGTCGGCGTCATCGCGCCGGACACCGACGTCGACCGGGTGTCGGCCGCCCTCGCGGCTGCCAGTGTCTCCCACGGCCGGCTCGACCGCGACCACGGCGACGACGAGGACCACCAGGTCGAGGTCGTGCCGGCCAGCGTCGCCAAGGGTCTGGAGTTCGACCGCACCGTCGTCGTCGAGCCGGCCGCGATCGCCGCGGCCGAGCCCGACGAGCGCACCGGACTGCGGCGCCTCTACGTCGTGCTGACCCGAGCGGTCTCGGAGCTGACGATCGTGCACGCCGAGCCGCTCCCCGAGGCGCTCGGCGCTGCCTGACGCGGGCTCAGCCGAGCCCCTGGTGGGCCGCCCACCTCTCAGCGGCCCGGTCCGCGGCGGCCGCGACGAGTGCAGCGAGCTCGGGGCGGTCCGGCACGGTGAACGACACGTAGGCCCCGCGCCCGCCCTCGACGGGTCGGCCGTACGCCTTGGCCGCGAGGTGGCCGTCAGGGAGCATCCGGACGTTGAGGGTGTCGAGCCGGAACTCCTGACCCCGGCGGGAGTCGTTCCAGCGCAGCGGCTCCGGGATCGTCACGTTGATCGCCATCGCACTGACGACGAGCACCTCGTTGTCACTCATGGCATCAGGCTCCCACTCGTCCCGGTCTGATCGCGGTCAGACGCCGATCGTCAGCGCCGCGGTGTAGCCGGACGACGCGCTGCCCGACATCGTCGCGAGCTGGTGGATGCCACCGTCGTCACCGAAGACGTTGTCGCGCTGGAGACTGACCTGTGAGAGGTTGCCGACGCTCTGCTCGTAGCCGGTCGCGGCATAGACCGCCTCGCAGGTGGCTTGGGGCAGGGCGATCTGTGACGTCTTGACGATGGGGCCGCTCGACGTCGCGTCGCTCACCTTCGAGTAGACCTCGAAGTGGATGTGCGGCCAGCGCCCCGCGTAGCAGGCCGGGAAGATCGACGTGAAGGTCGCCGTGCCCGACTCGTCGGTGGCCTGCACGCCGCGCAGGTAGTTCTCGTCGGCCGCGGCCTGGCTGTACATCGAGTAGTTGCCGTCGCGGTCGCAGTGCCAGACGTAGACGGCGGCGCCGACGAGCGCCGAGCTCGTCGCGAGATCCTTCACCGTCAGCTTTACCGTGAGGGGCACTCCCTGGGCCGTCGTCGCCGACGAGCCGAAGCTGCTGCGGATGTCGCGGCGCACGATGCCCGAGTCGTCGAGGACGTTCTGGCCGTTGGAGCCGTCGCCCGGGTAGGGACCCGCGGTCTCGTCCGGCGCCTCGACGAGGTCGGCGTCGGCCGTGTCGCCGGAGGTGGCCGTAGACGTCCCGGCTGCGGCACTCGTCGTGGACGCCGAGGACGTGCTCGCACTCGTCGAGCTGCTCGTCGCCGATCCGGTCGAGGCCGCGGACGGCGTCCCGGTGCTGCACGCCGCGAGCGCGCCGGCGACCCCGAGACCACCGAAGAGGGTCAGGGCACGACGCCGGTCGACGAGCGTCTGGAGGTCGTAGACGAGACCCCGGTCGTGGTCCTCGATCTCGTGGCCGTGCTCGTCGAGCCACTCGTGCGGAGGAGCCGAGGGAGTACGCGGTGCCATGGGCCGACCCTTTCGTCGCGGGACCCGGTGGTCCCTCCTGAGAAGACTCTGGGAGTCGCGTCCGTGCTGAGCCGTTGCGCCGTCTGTGCGGCCGCTGTGAGAGGGGCTGTCATCGAGGGGCACCCTCGGTCCCAGGCATCACGAACGCTCGTCCTGCGTCCACCGGCCGGGGTCGAGCGCACACTCCTTGACCCTGGAGGCGTCGGGCGTGTCGACCGTGGCGAGGTAGACGTACCACCTGCCGTCGTGCTGGGCGGCGAGGCGACAGGCCGCCGACCATCCCTTGAGCTCGAACACCGGTGACCGGGCCGGGATGAAGCCGGCCGAGTGCTCAGTGGCCTCCGGCAGCTCGGACTGGGTGAGCTCGTTGAGACTCGAGTAGGTGCACGAGACCCGGAAGACCTCCGGTCCGAGCTGGGCGGGTGCGAGCGCCTGCGGCCGATCAGGGCGCGAGCTGTAGGTGACGCCGTCGTGCACGACGAAGTCGGTGAAGTCGATGAGTGCGCGCTGCACCGGCGTGACCACCACCGGCGGGCAGCCGGGCACCGCGACGGTGGTCGCTGCCGGGGCCGCTGGCGGATGCCGGACCGGCTGCACGCATCCCGACAGCGCGCCCGCGGCGACGAGCACCGCGCCGCCGGCTGCAAGCCGCCCTGCGAGGGTCACAACAGCAACGTACGACGTCCGGAGTCGAGCCGGACCGCCAGCCTCGGGCTCCGTCACCACATCGTGACGGGGCGCCCGTCCGTGGCGTCAGACGAGGGCGCGCAGCGCCAGCAGGTAGGACTGCAGGCCGAAGCCGGCGACGGTGCCGGTCGCGACGCCCGCGACGACGGACGTGTGCCGGAACTCCTCGCGCGCGGCCGGGTTGCTCAGGTGCACCTCGACGAGGCTGCGACCGCTCGTCGTCACGATGGCACACGCGTCGCGGACGGCATACGAGTAGTGGGTGAAGGCGCCCGGGTTGAGCACGACGTCGGCGCCGACGTCGACGGCCTCGTGCAGCCAGTCGATGAGCTCGCCCTCGTGGTTGGTCTGGCGGCAGTCGGCGACGAGTCCGAGTTCGCGCGCCTCGCGCTGCACCGCGGCGTGGACGTCGTCGAGCGTGTCGGAGCCGTAGACCTCCGGCTCGCGGCTGCCGAGACGGTTCAGGTTGGGGCCCGACAGGACGAAGACCGTGGGTGCCGTCATGGCCGTGAGTCTAGTGAGCCCTCGCGTCGGGGCGCCGCGACACGAGGCCGTAGGCCGCCTGGAGCAGCGCGTCGTCAGGCCCGGCCAGACGGTTCGGCCGGCCCAACCCGTCGAGCACGACGAAACGCAGCGTCGAGCCCCGGGACTTCTTGTCGCGTCGCATCGCGGTGAGCAGCTCGTCCCAGCGCCCCGCGGCATACGTCGTCGGGAGGCCGAGCGACTCGAGGACCGAGCGGTGTCGCGCGACGAGCGCGTCGCCCTCGGGACCGGTCAGGTGACCGGTGAGGCGGGCGAGCTCGGCGACGTAGACCATGCCGACTCCGACTGCCTCGCCGTGCCGCCACGAGTAGTGCTCCACCTGCTCGATGGCGTGGCCCAAGGTGTGGCCGTAGTTGAGGATCTCGCGCAGCGAGCTCTCGCGCAGGTCCGCGGCGACGACCTCGGCCTTGACCCGGACGGCGCGCTCGATGAGCTCACGCAGGTGCGGGTTGGCGGCGCTGCGCGCCTGCTCCGCGTCGTCGGCGACGGCCATCTCCACGAGGTCGAGGATGACCGGATCGGCGATGAAGCCGCACTTGACGACCTCGGCCAGTCCCGCGACGAGGTCGGCCTCGGGCAGGCTCGAGAGGACGTCGACGTCGCAGAGCACCCCGGCCGGGGGGTGGAAGGCACCGACGAGGTTCTTGCCCTCGGCGGTGTTGATGCCGGTCTTGCCGCCCACGGCTGCATCGACCATCCCGAGCAGGGTCGTCGGCACCTGGACGACGCGCACGCCGCGCAGCCATGACGCCGCGACGAAGCCGGCGAGGTCGGTCACCGTGCCGCCTCCGACTCCCACGACGGCGTCGGTGCGGGTGAAGCCCGCCCGGCCCAGCTGGGCCCAGAGGGCTGCCGCGACCTCGGCCGTCTTGGCGGCCTCCGCGTCGGGCACCTCGGCGACGTGGACGGCATACCCCTGGCTCTCGAGGGCCGCGGTGAGACGCGAGGTCAGCTCCGGCAGCGTCGGGGGGTGGACGACGAGGACGCGCTCGACGTCGTCGCCGAGCAGGTCACCGACCCGGTCGAGGACGCCGGACCCGATGACGACGTCGTAGTCGTCGCCGACGGGGATCGTCGTCGGCTCGGCCGCACCGCTCACGCGCGGGCCGCCTCGAGCTCGGCGACGACGACGTCGACGACCTCCTCGGGCGTGCGTCCCGCGGTGTCGACGCGCACGGTCGCGACGCGCTCGTAGGTGGGGCGACGGTCGTTCATCATCCGCACCCACGATGCGCGGGGGTTGACCGACAGCAGCGGGCGCGAGCGGTCGAAGCCGATCCGCTTGCTCGCGTCGGCGATGGCGACGTCGAGGAAGACGACGGCGTGGCGGGCGAGGGCCACCTCGGTGAGCGGGTCCATGACGGCTCCCCCACCGAGCGAGAGGACGCCAGACTCCTCCGCGAGGGCACGCGCCACCTCGGCACGCTCGAGGTCGCGGAAGACCGACTCGCCGTCGTCGACGAAGATGTCGGAGATCGAGCGTCCCTGCGCGGCCTCGATGGCCGCGTCGACGTCGTGGAACGGCACGCCGAGCCGCGCCGCGAGGGCCTGGCCGACCGTGGTCTTGCCGGCGCCGGGAGGCCCGACGACGACGGCGACCGGTCGGGTCACGTGCTCGTTCACCATGTGCGCAGCCCCTCCCGGATGCCGTCGAGGTATGCCGTGTGGTTGCGTGACGTCTCGGCCACCGAGTCGCCCCCGAACTTCTCGAGGCAGGACTGCGCGAGCACGAGCGCGACCATCGCCTCGGCGACGACGCCCGCTGCGGGCACGGCGCACACGTCGGAACGCTGGTGGATGGCGGTCGCGGCCTCGCCCGTCGCGACGTCGACCGTCGACAGGGCGCGGGGCACCGTGCTGATCGGCTTCATCGCGGCGCGGACGCGGAGCACCTGACCGGTCGACATGCCACCCTCGGTGCCACCGGCGCGGCCGGTGCGACGGGTGATGACGCCGTCGACCATCTCCATCTCGTCGTGCGCCTCGGAGCCACGACGGCGGGCCGTCTCGAAGCCGTCGCCGACCTCGACGCCCTTGATCGCCTGGATGCTCATGAGGGCCTGGGCGAGCTGCCCGTCGAGCTTTCGGTCCCAGTGGACGTGCGAGCCGAGGCCCGGCGGCACGCCGTAGGCGAGCACCTCGACGACGCCCCCGAGGGTGTCGCCGTCCTTCCTCGCCGCGTCGACCTCCGCGACCATGGCCGCGGACCCCGACGGGTCGAAGGCGCGCACCGGGTCGGCGTCGAGACGCTCGACGTCGTCGGGCGTCGGCAGGGCCGCGCCTGCGGGCACACCCGTCGTCCCGATCGAGACGGTGTGCGAGACGAGGCGGATGCCGTAGGACTGCTCGAGGAACCGGGCGGCGATCTCACCGAGGGCGACCCGGGCCGCCGTCTCACGGGCCGACGCGCGCTCGAGCACGGGGCGGGCGTCCTCGTGGCCGTACTTCTGCATGCCGACGAGATCGGCATGACCCGGCCGCGGGCGGGTCAGCGGCTTGTTGCGCGCGACCTCCTTCTCGGCGTTGACGTCGTCGGAGGCGGCGAACGCCTCGTCGCTGACGGCCTCGGGGCTCATCACGGTCGTCCACTTGGGCCACTCGCTGTTGCCGATGCGCACCGCGATCGGCGAACCGAGCGTCAGGCCGTGGCGCAGCCCGCCGAGGAACTCGACCTCGTCCTGCTCGAACTTCATCCGCGCGCCGCGGCCGTAGCCGAGCCGGCGGCGGGACAGGGCGTCCTGCAGGTCCTTCGCGCCGACCTCGACTCCGGCGGGGAGCCCCTCGATCATGGCGACGAGTGCGGGACCGTGCGACTCACCGGCCGTCAACCAACGCAACATGACCCGATCCTCCCACGGGGTCCGTCGTCGCCCCCGACCCGCCCGCTCCGCGGGACCGCGGGCCGGGGCCGGCTCCGTCGGGTTCGGGTCGGTCAGACGAGCGGGCGCACCTGGACGAAGAGCGAGATGAGCAGGCCGAGCAGCATCCACGGGCCGAAGGCGATGTCGTCCTTGCGGGTGCCGCGCCGGAGGACGAGCCGCACGAGCCCGTAGACCCCCGCGAGGATGAACGCGGCGTACGACGCGACCAGGGTCGTCGACACGCTCACGTAGCCCGTCGCGAGACCGACGAGTCCGGCGAGCGTCACGTCGCCGTAGCCGAAGCCGCTGCCGAGCAGCGCGGCCACGAGGGCGAGGACGAAGTAGATCGTCCAGAGGACGGCGCCGGCGATCGCCGCCCGCCGCAGCGCCTCCCAGTCGCCCGAGGCGAGGGACGCCAGCGCGAGCTGGGCGACGAGCAGGGGGTATGCCGGCCGCGTCAGTCCGCGCGGGAGGCGGTGCACGTCGGCGTCGATCCAGGCGAGTGCGACCGCGACGAAGGCGAACGCGAGGTAGGCCGGCGTCAGCGCCCAGTCCGACAGCGGACCGAAACGCCAGCCCAGCAGCCCCCAGAGCAGGGCGAGCGCGACGGGGACGACCACCGAGGGCACCCGCGGCAGCGGCCCCGTCTCGTCGTCGAGCCGGTAGCCACCCGTCGCGACGCGGCGACGGAGCACCGCTCCGACGAGCGCACCGGCGACGGTGAGCGCCAGGACGAACCACCACGGCGCACCGGGGGCCTCGGCCCACGTCATCGGCGGGATCACGGCTCGTCACGCCGATCGCGCAGCGCCACCCGGAGGGCGTCCGCCATGGCGCCGAGCGGTGCCTCGTGACCCGTCATGAGGCGTACCTGCTCGGTGGCCTGGTGCAGGAGCATGTCGGTGCCCTCGGCCACGCTCCAGCCACGCCCACGGGCTGTGCGCTGGAGGCGCGTCTCGCCCGAGCCGTAGACGACGTCGAGGACGACGGGGCGGTGGTCTCGGTGGGTCGCGACGGGGAAGCCGTCGAGGCCGGGCACCGACGCAGGTGGGACGGTGCTGACGACGGCGTCGACCTCGGCCCCTGCGGCCCACTCCCCCAGTCCGACGGTCTCGACGGCCAGTCCGGCCGCCTCGGCCTGTGCCAGCGTCTCGGGGCGGACCCGGTCGCGGACCATGAGGACGACGCGCCCGCCGGGTGCCAGCGTCGCGATCGCCGAGCGGGCGGTGGCGCCCGACCCGATGACCAGCAGGCTCGTGGGTTCGGTGCACCCGGCGAGGCGCAGCGCCGTCGTGAGGCCGTGGACGTCGGTGTTGTGGGCCGTCCAACCGGACGAGTCGTCTGCGTGGCGCACGAGGGTGTTGGCGGCCCCCGTGGCCGCCGCGACCGGCGTCACGGTCGTCGCAGCGCGCAGCGCGACCTGCTTGAGCGGCATCGTCAGCGACAGACCGACCCAGGTCTCGTCGAGCCCTGCGAAAGCGCCGGCGAAGCCGGCCTCGTCGACCTCGCGCCGCTCGTAGGACCAGTGGTGCAGGGCCAGGGCCGCATACGCCGCGCGGTGCAGCACGGGTGAGAGCGAGTGCCCGATCGGGCTGCCCCACACCGCACAGTGTCGGGCGACGCCGCGCCCCTCGCTCAGCACTTGCCCTTGTTGTCGGTGCACCACTTCTGGAACTGCGCCACGTTTCGCTGGTGCTCCTCGTACGTCGCGGCGAACTTCGTCTCGCCGGTGTCGAGGTTGACCGTCACGAAGTAGAGCCACGGTCCGGCCACCGGGCTGGCGGCTGCCTCGAGGGCGCTCTCGCCGGGGTTGGAGATCGGGCCGGGAGGCAGGCCCGTGAACCGGCGCGTGTTGTAGGGGTTGTTGCTGTCGAGCATCTCCTGCGTCGGCACGCCGCGCTTCTTGAAGATGTAGTTGACCGTCGAGTCGAAACCGAGCGACATCTTGGCCGCGAGACGGTTCTCGACGACTCGGGCGACCTTGGGGCGGTCGGAGTCGAGCTGGGCCTCACCCTCGACGAGGCTCGCGACCGTGACGACACGCTCCATCCGGTCGGGTGTGATGCCGAGTGCGTCCAGACGCTTCGTCGACTCGGCGACCATCTGCTTGAGCTGGTCGAGCGCCGTGGCCGTCGGGCCGAACTCGTAGCTCGCCGGGAAGAGGTAACCCTCGAGGTTGCCCTTGGCCGACGGCGGCAGTCCGAGCTCGTCGACCTTCTTGGCCGCGGCGGTGTACTGCGCCACCGGGATGCCCGACGACGCGGAGAGCTTGGCGTAGATCTCGGTCGCCCAGAGCCCCTCGGGGATGGTGACGCGGGTGACGAGGCGGTTCTTCGGGTCGACGAGGATCGAGAGGGCGTCGGACGCCTTCATCTGCTTCTTCATCTCGTAGACGCCCGGCTGGATGCCTGCGCTCTTCGGGTCGTTGTTGGCGGCCTCGATGAAGGCCTTGCTCGACTTGACGACGTCCTGCTCGGCGAGGGTCTTGGCGATCGCGCTGCCGCCCGCACCCTGGTCGACGGTCACGCGGATCTCGCCCGTGCCCGGCCCCGGGTAGTCGTTGGACTCGAGGAAGCCCTCGACGACGGGCTTGAGCGCCTTGTAGGCGACGGCCACGCCGCCACCGATGACGGCGAGGGCGAGCACGATGACGACGAGTCGCCGGAAGACGGACGGCCTTCCCTTCGGCGCACCGGAGGAGCCGCCCTTGCCGCCGCGACGGCTGCTGCGCTTGCGAGCGGCGAGCTCCTGCTCGCGCATCTCGCGTCGGCTCATCGGGGGCGCGGCGTGCGTTTCCTCGACGTGCTCGACGGTCTCCTCGTGGTCGCCGAAGATGGATGTCTCGAGATGGTCCTTCATCGGCGACGTTCCTTCTTCCGTTTGCCCCCCGGGGTGACGGTCTCTCCGGGCGGCCTGCCCGACAGCGCTTCGGTGTCGAGGGCCGACTGCAGGATGAGCACCGCAGCGGCCTGGTCGACGACGGCCCGTTGCCCCCGACCCGGGACGCCGCTGTCGCGTAGTCTGCGGTGCGCGTCCACGGTGGTCAAGCGTTCATCGACCATCCGCACCCCCACCGTACCCAGACGGGCCGCGAGCCGACCGGCATAGTCGCGCGCGATGCGGGCGGCCTCGCCCTCGTCGCCCGACAGCAGCCGCGGCAGGCCGACGACGACCTCGATCGCCTCCAGCTCCCGAGTCAGGGCGACGATGGCCTCGACGTCGCTGTCGGACGCGACGTCGCGGGGCAGCGTGCGCACCGGGTGGGCGAGCACTCCCGAGGCGTCCGACGCGGCGACGCCGACGCGGGCATTGCCCACGTCGACGCCGACGCGTGCCCCGGGACGGGTGCGGGGGTCGGTCAAGTCACGCGCTCCGGTTTCGGAGCTGGTCCTCGACGGTGCCGAGAGCCACCGAGACACGGGTCGCGTCGGTGCCTCCGCCCTGGGCCAGGTCGTCCTTGCCGCCGCCACCGCCGCCGAGCGCCTGAGCGGCCGACTTGACGAAGGCCCCGGCCTTGAGCCCGGCCTCCCGGGCGCGCTCGTTCGTCGCGACGATGACGACGGGACGACCGTTCGCCACGGAGGCCATCGACACGAGCACCGGCCGGTCGTTGCCGAGGCGGCCCCGCACGTCGGTGACGAGCTTGCGCAGGTCGTCGCCGGTGACCCCGTCACCCGCGTCGTGGCTGACGAACGTCACGCCGGCGATGTCGCGAGCCGACTGGACGAGACCGGACGCAGCCCCGAGCACCTGGCTCTGGCGCACGGCGGCGATCTCCTTCTCGGCGTCGCGCAGCCGTCCGAGGATCGTCGCGATGCGGTCGGGGAGCTCGTCCCGGCGGACCCCGAGCGTGTCGGTCAGCTGGCTGACGATCGTGGCCTCGCGGGCCAGGTGGGAGTACGCGTCGGCACCCACGAGCGCCTCGACGCGTCGCACGCCGGAACCGATCGAGCTCTCGCCGAGCAGCTTGACGACACCGATCTGGCCGACGCGAGGTGTGTGCGTGCCGACACACAGCTCACGCGACCACTCGCCGATCGAGACGACCCGGACCCGTTCGCCGTACTTCTCGCCGAACAGCGCCATGGCGCCGAGCTTCTTCGCCGCGTCGATGTTCATGACGTCCGCCGTGACGGGCAGGTCGTCGAGCAGCACGGCGTTGATCCGCGCCTCGATCTCACCCATCGCCGCGGCCGGGGGGGCCTGGAGCGACTTGAAGTCGAAACGCAGGCGGCCCGGGGAGTTCTCGGACCCGGCCTGCGTCGCCGTGTCACCGAGCTCGTCGCGCAGGGCCTGGTGCACCATGTGGGTCGCCGTGTGGGCGCGCGAGATCGACCGGCGGCGCACGACGTCCACCTCGGCCTCGGCGTCCTCGCCCAGGCCGGCCTCGCCCTCGAGCACCGTCGCGCGGTGCACGACGAGGCCGGTGATGGGTCGCTGGACGTCGGTGACCTCGATGAGGGCACCGTTCGCGAGGCGGATGTGCCCGTGGTCGGCCTGCTGACCACCGGACTCCGCGTAGAGCGGCGTGCGGTCGAGCACGACCTCGATCTCGTCGCCGGGACCGACCCGGTCGACGACGGCGCCGTCGCGGATCAGTCCCCGGATGCGGGTGTCGGTCAGCGTCTGGTCGTAGCCGGTGAACTCGACGTCACGCCCGAGGGTGTCGGACAGCTGCCGGTAGACGCTCGTGTCACCGTGCGCCGACTTCTTCGCCCGCGCATCGGCCTTGGCCCGGTCGCGCTGCTCGCCCATGAGCCGGCGGAAGCCGGGCTCGTCGACCTGCAGCCCCTGCTCCGCGGCCATCTCGAGCGTCAGGTCGATCGGGAAGCCGTAGGTGTCGTGCAGCGCGAACGCCTCGGCCCCGCCGAGGGTCGTCGCACCGGACGACTTGGCCCGCGCCACCGCCGTGTCGAGGATCGTCGTGCCCGAGCTCAGGGTGCGCCGGAAGGCGTCCTCCTCGGCGTACGCGACCTGGCTGATCCGGTGGAAGTCGGTCTCGAGCTCCGGGTAGGAGGCCTTCATCCGATCCATGCTGACCGGCAGCAGCTGCTCGAGGGTCGGCGCGTCGACGCCGAGCAGGCGCATCGAGCGGACCGCACGGCGCAACAGTCGGCGCAGGACGTAGCCGCGGCCCTCGTTGCCGGGCGTGACGCCGTCACCGATGAGCATGAGCGAGCTGCGCACGTGGTCGGCGACGACGCGGAAGCGCACGTCGTCCTCGTGGTCGGCGCCGTAGCGACGGCCCGTGAGGTCCTCCGCGGCGGCGATGACCGGGAAGACCTCGTCGGTCTCGTAGATGTTGTCGACGCCCTGGAGCAGGAACGCGACGCGCTCGAGCCCCATGCCGGTGTCGATGTTGCGCTTGGGCAGCTCGCCCGCGATGTCGAAGTCCTCCTTCGACCGGACGTTCTCGAGCTCGTACTGCATGAACACGAGGTTCCAGAACTCGAGGTAGCGGTCGCCCGCCTCCCAGTCGCCGTCGGCGCCGAACTCGCGACCGCGGTCGAGCAGGATCTCGGAGCACGGGCCGCCGGGACCCGCGACGCCCATGTTCCAGTAGTTGTCCTTGCGCCCGAGGCGCACGATGCGGTCGTCGGAGAGGCCCGCGATCTTCTTCCAGAGCGCGATCGCCTCGTCGTCCTCGTGGTAGACGGACGCGTAGAGGTCCTTCTCCTCGAACCCGAGGCCACCCTCGGCCTGGCTGCGGGTGATGAGCTCCCACGCCAGCTCGATGGCGCCTTCCTTGAAGTAGTCGCCGAAGCTGAAGTTGCCGTTCATCTGGAAGAACGTGCCGTGCCGGGTGGTCTTGCCGACCTCCTCGATGTCGAGGGTCCGCACGCACTTCTGCACGCTCGTGGCGCGCGAGAACTGCGGGGTCTCCTGACCGAGGAAGTACGGCTTGAACGGGACCATGCCGGCGTTGACGAACAGCAGGTTCGGGTCCTCGTGCACGAGCGGGGCGCTCGGCACGACGGTGTGGCCGCGGCTGCCGAAGTACGAGAGCCAACGACGCCTGATCTCAGCGGTTTCCATGATGAGTCCTTGGGGTCGACGGGTGTGGTCTGCGGGAGCCCGTCGCGCGTGCGGACGGGCGGGCGGGGCGGGGTCAGCGAGGCGCCTCACTCGGGCGCGGCTGACCCCCGGGGAGCTCGCCTCGCCGGCTGCAGGCCACCGCTCCGGGTCGGCCTGGGTCCCTTGTGGGCCACGATCATCGTCCTTCGGTCGTCGGCGCACGCTCGCGCCGAGGTGGTTCAACCCTAACGGACCGCGTGAGACTCGTCCCACCACCTTTGCCCGGGTATGCCGCTGGGCCGGCCCCCCGTGCGGGAGCCGGCCCAGCGGCACATGTCGTGCTGCGTCGCGCCCTCGGCGCTCACTCCGTGCTCAGGCGGAGTGCTCGACCTCCGCGACGAGGTCGGTCTTGACCTCCGGGAAGTGGCACGCCTGGAGGTGGACGCCGCCCTCACGGAAGGTCCGGGTCGACTCCTCGGCCGTCGCCGAGACGAGCGGCGGCTCCTGCTGGGCGCAGATGTCCTGCGCCTTCCAGCACCGGGTGCGGAAACGGCAGCCGCTCGGCGGGTCGATCGGGCTCGGCACGTCGCCGACGAGGCGGATGCGCTCCTTGGGGGCGATGCCGCGCGCGACGTTGATGTCGGGCGCCGCCGAGAGCAGGGCCTGGGTGTAGGGGTGCTCCGGGGCCTCGTAGATCTTCTTCTTGTCGCCGTACTCGACGATCTTGCCGAGGTACATGACCGCGACCTGGTCGCAGAAGTGGCGCACGACGCCGAGGTCGTGGGCGACGAAGATGAACGCGAGGTCGAGCTCGTTGCGCAGCTTGGCCAGCAGGTTCATCACCTGCGCCTGGATCGACACGTCGAGGGCCGACACCGGCTCGTCGGCGATGATCAGCTTCGGCTCGACCGCGAGGGCCCGCGCGATGCCGATGCGCTGGCGCTGGCCGCCCGAGAACTCCGACGGGTAGCGGTTGATGTGCTCCGGGTTGAGGCCGACGAGCTCGAGCAGCTCCTGCACGCGAGCCTTCTCCTTGCCCTTGTGCAGGCCGTGCACGCGCAGCGGCGTGCTGAGGATCGCCCCGACCGTCTGCCTCGGGTTGAGCGAGGAGTAGGGGTCCTGGAAGATCATCTGCACGTTGCGACGGATGTCTCGCAGCTCGTGCTCCTTGAGGTGCGTGATGTCGCGCCCCTCGAACTCGACGGTGCCGCCGGTGGGCTCGTCGAGCCGCGTCACGAGACGGGAGGTCGTCGACTTGCCGCAGCCGGACTCTCCCACGAGTCCGAGGGTCTGGCCCTCGTTGACCGTGAAGCTGATCCCGTCGACGGCCTTGACCGTCGCCTTGACCATGCGCAGGCCCTGGACCTCGCGGAACGGGAAGTGGCGCTGGAGGTCGGTGACCTTGAGCAGCGTCTTGTCGCTCATCGGACTCCCTCGTCGTGCTGCAGCGTGGCCACGGGGTCGGCCAGGTGGCAGCGGATCTCACGGTTGGACAGGCCCGGCGTCGGGCGCCACTCGGGCAGCTGGGTCCAGCAGGTGTCGCCCTCGACCTGCGTCTTGAACTCGCAGCGCGGGTGGAACGAGCAGCCCGACGGCAGGTTGAGCAGGCTGGGCGGCGTGCCCTTGATCGCCTTGAGCTCCTCGAGGTCCTCGGAGTGCGAGGGCAGCGACTGGAGCAGGCCGTAGGTGTAGGGGTGCGACGGCTGGGCCAGCACCTCCTTGGCACTGCCCTTCTCGACGCCGCGACCGGCATACATCACGAGGATGTCGTCGGCCGTCTCGGCGACGACCGCGAGGTCGTGCGTGATGAGGATGACCGCCGAGCCGAACTCCTTCTGGAGGTCGTTGACGAGGTCGAGGATCTGCGCCTGCACCGTGACGTCGAGAGCCGTCGTGGGCTCGTCGGCGATGAGCAGCTTCGGGTTGTTGACGAGTCCGAGCGCGATCATCGCGCGCTGGCGCATGCCGCCCGAGAACTCGTGCGGGTAGGAGTTGGCGCGCCGCTGCGGGTTCGGGATGCCGACGAGGTCGAGCATCTCGACGGCACGCTTGAGGGCCACCTGCTTGCTCACCTTGTTGTGGGCCTGGTAGGCCTCGGCAATCTGTCGGCCCACCTTGTGGAACGGGTGGAGCGAGCTCTGCGGGTCCTGGAAGACCATTGCGGCCTTGGTGCTGCGGATCTTCTGGAAGGTCGAGTCCGGTGCACCGACGAGCTCGAGGCCGTCGAGCTTGATGCTGCCGGTGATCTGGGTGCGCTTGGGGTTGTGCAGGCCGAGCACCGCCATGCTGCTGACCGACTTGCCGGAGCCGGACTCGCCGACGATGGCGAGCGTGCGGCCCAGGCGGGCCTGGTAGGTCAGGTTGGAGACGGCCTTGACCACGCCCTCCTCGGTGGGGAAGGCCACCGAGAGGTCGTTGACGTCGAGAACGACGTCGCCGGCGTTGCGGGCTTCTGTGGTCTGGGTCGAGATGGTGTTGACGGTCGCGGTCACGAAAGCCTCACTCGCGGGTCGATGAAGGAGTACGCGATGTCGACGACGAGGTTCATGACCACGACGACGACGGCTCCGATGAGCACGGTGCCCATGATGACGGGCAGGTCGAAGGACCTGAGGGCCGCGAGGCCGCGACGGCCGATGCCGTCGACACCGAAGATCTGCTCGGTGATGAGCGTGCCGGTCAGCAGCGCGGCGATGTCGAGACCCAGGATCGTGGCGATCGGGCTCATCGCGGCGCGGAAGCCGTGCTTGAACAGGACCGTGCGCTCGTGGATGCCCTTGGACCGTGCCGTACGGATGTAGTCCATCGAGAGCGTCTCGATCATCGAGTTGCGGGTGTAGCGGACGTACGACGACGCCGTGACGAGCCCGAGGATCAACGCCGGAGCCAGCATGCCCATGAAGTACGGGCCGACTCCTGCGGATATCGAGGAGTACTGCGGAAGGACGTTCCACAGGATGACCGGGTAGAGCGCGACGAGGAGCGCGAGGACGTAGTACGGGATCGAGCCGAGCACCTGGGAGGCGCCGACGAGCCCGCGGTCGGTCGCGGAACCGCGGCGGACCGCCGCGATGATGCCGAGCGTCACGCCCACGGTCACGAACACCACGGCGGCCATCAGGGCCAGCACGACGGTGTTCGGGAAGCGGGTGAAGAGCTCCTCGTTGACGGAACGACGCGTCACGAAGGAGAAGCCGAGGCAGGGAGCACCGCAGTGGACGGTGTCACCGGCGTAGACGAAGTCGCGGCCGACGAAGAGTCCCTTGAAGTACGTGAGGAACTGCTCGATGAGGGGCTTGTCCAGCCCGATGCTCTTGGTGATGGCCTCGAGCCGTGCGGGGTTGCACTTGGTCTCGGGGCACATGGCCTGGGCCGGGTCGGCGGGGCCCGCGAAGAACAGCAGGAACGCCGAGACCAGGGTGGCCATGATGACGCTCAGGGCGAGAGCCAACCGCCTGAGGATGTACGTGAGCACGTTTTGCCTTCCAAACGAGGTGGGCGCCGGTGGTGGGGGCCCGGGAAACCCGGACCCCCACCACGGCTGTCAGTTCAGATCTTGCTCCCCCGGAGGGGCGCTGTCACTGACGACTTACTGGTCGAGCCACACGTCGGTGAGGTCCGGCATACCCTTGTTCGGGTTGTTGTGGACGTTCTTGACCTTCGTGCCGAAGACCGAGTTGCCCTTGTCGTTGTTGTCCGGGATGGCCAGGAGGTAGTTCTCCGTCAGCCACTTGTCCATCTTGCCCCACTCCGGACCCTGCTCCGTGATGGAGAGGGCCTGGATGCGCTTGATCTCGGCGTCGATCTTGGCGTCGGAGAAGTTGCCGAACGTCGTGCTACCACCCGAGAGGGCGATCGTGCCGAAGGTGGGCGGGATGATCGAGTCGGCGGACGGCCAGTCGAAGCACCATCCACGCGGCGACTGGAGCATGTTGTACTTGCCCTTGGGGTCGCTGACGATCTTGCGACGCTCGGCTCCGGGGACACCGATGTCCTGAACCTTGAAGCCGGCGGCCTCGAGCTTCTGCTTGCGGACCTGGTTGACCTTCTGGGCGATGTCGTCGTCGTTCGTGTAGTAGTAGATGAGCTCGAACGGCTTGTCGGGGCCGTAGCCGGCCTTGGCAAGCATGTCCTTGGCCATCGTCGGGTTGCCGTCGCCCTGGCCGTTCATCTTGACGCCCGGGACAACCTCGGCCGTGTAGTCGAGGTGGCCGGGGATCTGCGGCGGGATGATCGTGCTGGCGGGCGAGAACGAGTGCGTGGTCTCACCGCCGGCCTTGTGGATCGAGTCGAAGGGCCACGCCACGGCGATGGCCTTGCGGATCTCGAGCGGGATCTTGCGGGCGTCCATGTTGACCATGAGCACGCACGAGGAGGGGCCCTCCTCGAACTGGGCCTTCTTGTCGCCCTCGATCTGCGGGATGAGCGAGGAGTCGATCGGGTCCCAGTTGAGGCTCGTGGCGTCGTCACCGTTGGAGGCGAGGATGGCCGTCTGCGTCTTGATGGTGTCGACGCCCCACTTGAAGTGGAAGCCGTCGGGGTAGTTGTGACGCGCCGGGTCCGTGGCGGGGTCCCAGTTGGGGTTGCGCTTGAGGACCAGCTCGGTGCCCGGGGTGTACTTGTCGAACATGTACGGACCGGTGGCGAGCGGGTGCAGCTGGTAGTCGGCCTTCTTGTCCTTCGCCTCGGGGATCGGCGTGAACTGGTTGAAGGAGACGAAGTAGGGCAGCGTCTCGAAGCGCTTCTCGAGGTGGAAGACGACGGTCTTGTCGTCGGGGGCCTCGACACCCTTCCAGTTCTTGTCGCCCTTGTAGGGGCCCTGGTAGTCGGCGCCACCCTTGAAGAACTCGCGCTGGTACGTCGGGCCGTTGGCCGCTAGGTCGGGGTCGAACGAGCGCTTCGCGGCGAAGACGATGTCGGCGGCCTTGACCGGCGTGCCGTCCTCGAACTTGACGCCGTCCTTGAGCGTGAACGTCCACGTCAGGCCGTCCTCGGACGCCTTGCCGAGGTCGGTCGCGAGGTCCGGAACGAGGACCTGCTTGCCGTCACGGCTGACGTAGGTCGTCAGGGCGCGGTGCGTGAGCGAGAAGATGACGGCCGTGTCCTGGAAGAACTGGTCGCTCGGGTCCATGTTGGCGGGCGTCGAGGCGTAGGGCACCGTGAGGATGCCGCCCTTCTTCGCACCGGGGACCTCCGGGGCCGGGCCCTTGGCGTTGGGGTCGAGGGCGGCACCGGCGGTGTCGACCTTGCCGCCCGTGCCGTTGGTGCCACCGGCACCGCCGTTGTTGGCGGCAGGTGCGCCGCAGGCCGCGACGAAGCCGAGGGAAGCCGCGGCTCCCACGGTCAGGACTTTGGTCCAGCGCATTGTTGTTTGCTCCCTTTGTGCTTGTCCCGGCGTTTTGCCGAGAACATCTGATGACCGTGACCCGGTGGGGTCAGCGGCGGCTGGTGGGGTCGAACGCGTCGCGGATCGAGTCGCCGAGCAGGCTCAGGGCGAGGACGAGGAGCGACAGGCCGATGACCGACGGCCAGAGCCACAGGGGGTACGTGGCGAAGAGGTTCTGCGCGTCGGCGATGGTGCGACCCCACGACGCGGTGGGCTCGACGAGACCGGCACCGAGGTAGCTCAGCGTCGCCTCGTAGGTGATGTAGGCCGGCACGGCGATCGAGGCCGACACGATGATCGGGCCGACGAGGTTGGGCAGGATCTCCCGGAAGAGGATCGAGCGGGTCGGCACGCCGATGGCTCGGGCGGCCTGGACGAACTCCCGCTCGCGCAGGCTCTTGACCTCTCCACGCACGAGTCGGGCCAGACCCATCCACCCGAACACCACGAGGATGACGATGAGGACCCAGAAGCGGATCGTCGAGGTCTCCTCGGGGGTCAGGTCACCGCCGGCGGCGATGCGCTTCTGCATGATCGGGATGATCGCCAGGACGAGGAGCAGGATCGGCAGCGACAGGAAGAAGTCGATGACCCAGGAGATGACCTTGTCCGAGGCGCCACCGAGGTAGCCGCCGATGAGGCCGAGCGCCACGCCGACGACGGTCGACGCGAAGGCCGCGACGAAGCCGATGATGAGCGAGGGGCGGGCGCCGTAGGCCCAGCGGGCGAAGAGGTCGCGGCCGAGGCGCGGCTCGACCCCGAGCCAGTGGGCCGAGCTGGCCCCGACGGTCGGCAGGCCGTTGAAGTCGACGAGCTCGGTGTGCACGGTGCTCGGGTCGGCCTTCGCGCCGGTGATGGGGTCGACCGCCTCGAGCGAGACGAGGAACGGGGCGAAGATCGCCACGAGCAGGAAGAACAGGATGATGGCGAAGCAGATGATCGCGACCTTGTCCCGCTTGAGCCGGGCCCAGGCCACCTGGCCGGGAGAACGTCCGGTGCGGACCTCCTGGTGCTCAGGGGCGGTCGTCGAAGACGTCTCCTCGGATTCCTCGGTCAGCGTTGCTGCTGAGGGCTCCGGCATTGCGTTCAACGCGTTGTCTCCATCCTTGTGGGATCACATCCGACCCGGGGATTCGTCACCCGAGCCGCCCTCGGGAGCGCACCAGTTGATCCGGATGCCACCCCCGCCGGGACGACGTGAGCCTGCCACACAGTTTCGCGCTGTCCAAGCATCGAGACGTGCATGGATGACAAATCGTTACCGAGTACCGCGTCCCGCGACACAATGTCCGTCCACGCGCGGCGGGCCCGAAACAATCCCCGACCACGCACCGGCTGACACGTCCGCCGCTCACTCTCCGCGCGTGCGCCCCAGACGTCCCGAGAGCCATTCCCAGCGCGCCCGGAGGCGCTCCTCGAACCCACGGTCCGTGGGGCGGTAGTAGCTGACGGTGTCGTGGAGGTCGTCCGGGAGGTACTGCTGCGCGGCGACCCCGTCGGGCTCGTCGTGGGCGTAGACGTAGCCCTTCCCGTGGCCGAGGCGCTCGGCCCCGGCGTACCCGCTACCCCGCAGGTGCGCGGGGACGACGCCGCCGCGCCCCGCGCGTACGTCGGCGATCGCCTCGTTGATGCCGAGGTATGCCGCGTTGGACTTGGGTGCCATGGCGTTGTGCACGACCGCCTGGGCGAGGATGATCCGCGCCTCCGGCATGCCGATCTGCGCCACCGCGTGCATCGCGGCCACGGCGGTCTGCAGGGCGGTCGGGTCCCCCATGCCGACGTCCTCGCTCGCGGAGATGACGATGCGGCGGGCGATGAAGCGGGGGTCCTCCCCCGCTTCGAGCATCCGCGCCAGGTAGTGCAGGGCAGCGTCGACGTCGCTGCCGCGCATCGACTTGATGAGGGCGCTCGCGACGTCGTAGTGCTGGTCGCCGGCGCGGTCGTAGCGGACGGCTGCCTGGGCGACGGCCTGCTCGACGTGGGCAAGAGTGATCTGGACGGGGTCGTCGCACGTGCGACCGGCCGGCTGCGCGTCGAGCGCCACACCCGCGGCGGCCTCGAGAGAGGTCAGCGCGCGACGGGCGTCGCCGCCGGCGATCCGCACGAGGTGCTCGGTGGCGTCGGCGGCCATGGTGTGCGCACCGTCGAATCCCCGCTCGTCGGTGAGCGCAGCGGCGAGGAGCTCGGCGATCTCCTCGTCGGAGAGCGACTCGAGCGTGACGAGCACCGACCGCGACAGCAGCGGAGCGATGATGCTGAACGACGGATTCTCGGTCGTGGCGGCCACGAGGATGACGGTCCGGTTCTCCACGCCGGGCAGGAGCGCATCCTGCTGGGCCTTGGTGAAGCGGTGGATCTCGTCGAGGAAGAGCACCGTCTGGCGGGCGTAGAGGTCGCGCTCGCGCACGGCCGACTCCATGACCGAACGGACGTCCTTGACGCCGGCCGTGACGGCCGAGAGCTCGACGAAGCGGCGCTCCGCCGCGGTGGCGACGAGGTGGGCGAGCGTCGTCTTGCCCGTCCCGGGCGGCCCCCAGAGGATCGCGGACAGCGGTCCGGCGGCCCCGCCGGAGCCCTCGATGAGCCGGCGGAGCGGGCTGCCGGGGCGCAGCACCTTGGCCTGGCCCCGGACCTCGTCGAGGGTGCGGGGCCGCATCCGGACGGCGAGCGGGGCGACCCCCGCCGACGCGGGCTGCTCGCCGCGCTCGGCGGCGGAGGCCGCACCGAAGAGGTCCTCCGTGCTGTTCGACATCACTGTGGAAGGCTATCCGCGTGCAGAACCCCTCAGCGGCGGGCCCGGCGCCGCGCACCCGTCTGGCTCGCCTCGGTGCACTCATCGCCCGCCACCCGCGCACGTGGATCGTCGCCTGGGCCGTCGTCGCGATCACGTGCTTCGCCGTCGCGGTCGGTGGGGTCACCGGCGAGTCGCTCTTCGAGCGCCTGCACTCGGGTGTGCCGACCGTCGAGTCCGAGTCGTCGCGCGCCCAGGAGGTCATCGCCGAGAGCCAGCCGGCGCTCGAGACGCTGACGATGCAGGTGACCGGTGCCGACCTCGCTGACGCCGCGACGGTCGCGGCCGGGACGGCGGCGACGCGCGAGGTCGCGCAGGTCCCCGGGGTCAAGAGCGTGCGGTCGACGCTGCTCGCGCCGGGCGGCGTCACCGACCCGTCGGTGGCTCCCCTGCTCAAGGGCGGCACGCCGACCGCGGGCGGCTTCGTCACCGTCGTCGACTTCGCGCCGGGTCTCGACAAGGCGGCACAGGACGCGGCCGAGACCCAGGCGGAGGCCCGACTGCTCGGTGTCGCCACGGCCATGCACGCCCAGGGCTCCGTCGGCAGCACGAGCAAGGTCATCGAGGCCATCACGACGACGGTCGAGCGGGACCTGCTGCGGGGCGAGGGCATCGCCCTGCCGCTCACCTTCGTCGTCATGTTCTTCGTCTTCGGCGGCTTCGTCGCCGCAGGCATGCCCATCGTCGGGGCCGTCGTCTCGATCGGTGGTGCGCTGCTGTCGCTCTTCGGCTTCTCGCACGTCGTCGAGCTCGACGCGACCGTCGTCAACATCGTCACCCTGCTCGGGCTCGGGCTGTCCATCGACTACGGCCTGCTCACCGTCAGCCGCTTCCGCGAGGAGCTCGCACACCGGGAGCACGACGTGCCGACGCGCGCGGAGATCGCCCACGCGGCCGAGCGCACGGTTGCGACCGCGGGCCGCACCGTCCTCTTCTCCGGACTGACCGTCGCCATCGCCCTCGCCGGCCTGCTCATCTTCGAGGCGTCGATCATGCGCGCCATCGGCGTGGCCGGGGTCAGCGTCGTGCTCGTCGCGATGGTCGTGGCCATCACGCTCGTGCCGGCACTGTGCGTGGTGGGCGCAAAACGGCTGTCCCGCAAGGCTGTCGAGAAGCCGTCCGACGTCGGCCTCTTCTCTCGCCTGGCTGTCGGCGTGCAACGGCGCCCCGTTGCCGTCATCCTCGGTGTCGTCGTGGTGCTCGTGACGCTGGCCCTGCCCACCCTGTCGATGAAGCTGACGTCGTCCGGGACCGAGCTGCTCCCCAAGGACGCTCCCCAGCGGGTCTTCTTCGAGCAGCTCGACCGCGACTACCCGGCCCTTTCCGCCCCGGAGGTCACCGTCGTGGCCCGCACGGCCGACACCGCCGCCGTCACGGCATGGTCCCAGCAGTTCCGCTCGCGTCCGGGCGTCGAGGGTGTCGTCGTCCGTCCGCTCGGCAGCGGCGACCAGCGCGTCGACATCCGCGTCGCCGGGCGGCCCACCTCCGACGAGGCGCAGGACCTCGTGACGACGATCCGCGCGACGAGCGCCCCCTTCGAGACGCTGACGACGGGCCAGGCCGCCGGACAGATCGACTTCCTCGACTCGATGTCGGCCCGCGCCCCGTATGCCGTCGCGCTCGTCGTGCTCGGCACCTTCGTCCTGCTCTTCCTCATGACCGGGTCCGTCGTGCTGCCGGTCAAGGCGTTGCTGCTCAACGTCATCTCGCTCGGTGCCGCCCTCGGCGTCGTCGTGTGGATCTTCCAGGAGGGCCACCTCGAGGGGCTGCTCGGCTTCACCTCCGTGGGAGCCCTCGAGTCGATGGTCCCCTTCCTCGTCCTCGCGTTCGGGTTCGGCCTGTCCATGGACTACGAGGTGTTCCTGCTCTCGCGGATCGTCGAGTTCCACCGGCACGGCGCCGGCAACGACCGGGCCGTGTCGCTGGGCCTCCAGCGCACCGGCCGCATCATCACGTCGGCCGCCCTGCTCATCGTCATCGTCTTCGGCGGTTTCGTCGCCGGCGACATCCTCATCATCAAGGAGATGGGGGTGGCTCTCGTCGCGGCCGTCGTCATCGACGCGACCCTCGTGCGGATGCTGCTCGTGCCCGCGACGATGACGGTGCTCGGCCGGTGGAACTGGTGGGCGCCTGCACCGATGCGTCGCCTCCACGACCGGTTCGGGATCACGGAGTGACCACCGTCGTCGCGGCGCACGGACTCGACGGCCTGCTGGACGCGACCGGCGGCCATCCCTTCGTGCGGTGGGAGGTGACGGACGAGCTCGCCGCGACGTGGTGGGCCGCGACCGACGCCGTCGCCTTCCAGCGCACCCGCAAGACCGTGCGGCGCACCGTCAACGTCCTCGGCGGAGACGACGGCGTGACGGCGCTCCTCGACCACCTGCCGGAGATCGCGGCGACCGTCTCGCCCGACCGTCGCGCCTTCTCCGTCAGCGTGCCGCAGCACCTCGAGCCGCACCTCCGGGAGCGCTACCGCGTCATGGACGGCGGCGACTGGGAGTGGTTCCACACGACCACCGCTCCCGACGAGCACCCCTCGCACGAAAGGGTGGTCGTCATCGACGACGTCGCGCGCGCCGACGAGCTCCGGGCCTTCCTCGAGGCCCAGTCCCCCACCGCCGACACCGAGCCCGGCTCCGGCGAGCGGTGGTTCGCCGTGGAGGACCTCGACGGCTCCCTCTGCGCGGTGGCCGCCTGGGGCACCACCCGGGCCGGCGCGCCGCACCTGTCGTCCGTCGCCGTCGACACCCGCCTGCGGGGACAGGGGCTGGGCCGCACGATCGTCGGCGCCGTGACCCGCCTGGCCGTCGCCGAGACCGGCGTCTGCACCCTCGGGATGTACTCCCACAACACCGTCGCTCGAGGGCTCTACCTGTCGCTCGGCTACGACCGGCTGTGCGCCTGGTCGAGCCGCCCGGTCGTCATCGACCGCTGACCGGGCGGCGCACCGCGCTGCGCCGTCAGGCGAAGTCGGCCGCGGTGACGGTCCGGTCGGCGGGCTCCACGAGCACGACCCAGTTGCCCGAGTTGTCGCGGCACACCGCCTCGGTCCCGTACGGACGGGCCGACGGGGGCTGGAGGAACTCGACGCCCTTGGCCGACAGGTCGGCATACGTCTGCTCACAGTCGTCGACCGTGAGGCCGAGACCGTTGAGCCCGCCGGCGTCCTGCGCTCGCTTCATCGCGGTGACGAGCTCGTCCGGGAAGGGCGGGCCGGGGATGGCGAGGCTGACCTGCAGCTCCGGCTGGCTCGGGTGCACGACCGTGCACCAGCGGTAGCCGTCGCCGAGGGTGATGTCGTCCTTGTCCTCGAACCCGAGGACGTCGACGTAGAAGCGCTTGGACTCGTCGATGTCCTTCACGAAGACACTGACGATGGAGATGTTGGTGATCATGTGACCACGCTAGGACGGGTCCGCCGCCTCGGGCTTCTCCTGGGTTGCGGAGCCTGCGGGCGCGCTCTCCACCAGGCCCCACATGAACAGGACGCAGCCCGGGATGTGCGGCGCCCCGGTCGTGGCGTACCTCGCCTGGTACTCGCTGGGGCTCTGCCCCACGACCGTGCGGAACCGGCTGCTGAACGAGCCGAGGCTCGAGAAGCCGACGGCGTGGCACACCTCGGTGACGGTGAGGTTCGTGGCACGCAGCAGGTCCTGGGCGCGTTCGATGCGGCGGCGCGAGACGTAGCCGGCCGGCGTCACGCCGTACGTCGCGCGGAAGAGCCGGAGGAAGTGGTACTTCGACAGCCTCGCTTCGGCCGCGAGCGCGTCGAGATCGAGGGGCTCCGCGTAGTGCCGGTCGGCGTGGTCGCGAGCGCGGCGCAGGTGGACCAGCACGTCGTCGGGGGCGCGTCGCTCCATCGTGGTCACCCTCTCATTGTCGCCCTCCGAGCCTCAGCCGACGGCATCCGTCACGAACGTGCCGTTGACGGCGCGCAGCCGGTGCTCCCAGGAGGTCGCCGGCCGGCCGATGACCTTCTCGCTGAGGGTGGCCCGGGCACGGGTGTCCGCGGTCGCGTGCCGCTGGTCACGCGGCACCCCGTAGATCCAGCTCGCCTGCCCCTCGTAGGACGAGGTCTCCGACCGGCTCGACAGGTGCGCTCCGCCGCGAGTCAGGGACTCGTCACGCGACCACGTGATGGCGAGATCGCCCGTGACGTCGTACGCGCCGGCGACGTCGCTGCGCGGGTGGAAACCGAGGACACCGTCCTTGTCCCAGCGCTGCTCGGTGCGCTCGAGGGTCGGAGCTCCCCGTCCGTGCCCGGTCGCGACGACCTGGGTGTCGGTCCACGAAGCCGTCAAGGTGTCGTCGGCCTCGTCGTCGGTCCACGAGTGCCTTGACGTGTTGGAGAGACTGCGCGTGACCGTCGTCGTGACCGGTCCGCGTGAGGTGGACAGCGTTCCCGTGACGCGGAGCTCACGTCGCGCGTCGAGATCGACGTGGCCCGCCCGGTCCCCCGCCCCCGACACGCTGCTGTCGACGGCGGGGTCGCTTGCGTATGCCTTCCCGGTCGTTCCCGACACCACGCTGCGGGCCGCGTCGCGCCAGATGCGGAAGCGGGGCGCGAGAGTCCAGCCGCCCTGGCCTGCCGGAAGACCCACGACGGAGATGCGGACGTCGTGGGGCCGCCCGTCGTTGAGCCTCGCGAGGTAGGGCGTGAGGTCGTAGCCGAGCGGCGGGATGTCGAACGCCTTGGGCGAGGGGATGGTGTACCAGAGGAACGGGTTGCTCCAGCCGCCCGTGTAGACGACGGGGTAGGGCGCCGCGATGCCTGCGAGCTGCCCGTCGATGTGCACGTCGACCTCGCGGTAGGGCAGACCGTCCGGGCACGAGTAGCCCGTGCTCGCAGGGGCGCTCGTGTCCCAGAACTCCTCACAGCCACCGCCGGACCCGGTCGCGAAGACGTCGGCGAGCAGCCGGGTCGAGTTGCGCGGCACCATGAGGGACCCGACGAGGTCGCTGCCGTCGCGGGAGGTGTCGGTGAGGGGAAGGACGGCATCGGACGTCCTGGCCGCAGGCGCTCCACGCCCGGTCGTGTAGAAGTCGAGGTCGACCGTCACGTGGATGACCCCGGTGTAGGTGCCGTCGACGACGTTGCCGATGAAGGCCTGCACCTGCTGCGGGTCCGCCAGCAGCGGAGCGAGGTCCGTGACGTCCTTCTCGACGTGCCAATGGATCCCATCGACGCTCGGCTCGGGCGTCGAGAGGGTCAGCATCCGCACTCCCCCGACATCGACGTAGCCGATGCGGTCGAACTGTCGCCCGGCCACCGACCCCTCGAGCCGCATGACGACCTTCGACCACGGACCTGCGCAGCCGGCCGGCGGCGTGTAGGCCCTGGCGTGGACGTCGAAGTCGTCGAACGCGTCGTCGACGACGCGAACGGTGCAGTGGTGCGTGGCGGGTACCGGGACGCTCGGCTCCGGTGTGCGCGGGTCGTCCCAGTCGGTGCCGAACTCCTGTGGCGGGGTGGCCGCGGGCACTCCCGAGGGACTCGGCGCGGGCACGGCGGCGGACAGGCCCGACGCGGAACTGGCTCCGGTCATGGCGAGGACCGCACCCAGGAGGACCGCGGTGACCGGACGTCGACGTGGTGATCGCATGCCTTCGACCGTAGGACGGCCCGAGTCAAGGGTGGGCAAAGCACACGGCAGATGACGGCATACGCGTGGAGGGTCGTCCTCGCTCTCGCGACGACGACCCTCCACGGTCGGCTCCTGCCGGAGGTCAGCCCTGCTTCGGCTCGACCTCGGGGGCACCCTGCGCGGCCGGTGCTGAGGCCGCGGGCTTCGCGTCCACGCCGGCCTCCTTGCGCTGGGCGGGCGTGATCGGGGCCGGCGCCGCGGTCAGCGGGTCGTAGCCGCCACCGGACTTCGGGAAGGCGATGACGTCGCGGATCGAGTCGGTGTGCGCGAGCAGCGAGACGATGCGGTCCCAGCCGAAGGCGATGCCGCCGTGCGGCGGGGCACCGAAGGCGAAGGCCTCGAGGAGGAAGCCGAACTTCTCCTGGGCGTCCTCCTCCGACAGGCCCATGACCGAGAAGACGCGCTCCTGCACGTCGCGGCTGTGGATACGGATCGAGCCGCCACCGATCTCGTTGCCGTTGCAGACGATGTCGTAGGCGTAGGCGAGCGCCGGACCCGGGTCGGTGTCGAAGGTGTCGAGGAACTCGGGCTTGGGCGAGGTGAAGGCGTGGTGGACGGCCGTCCACGCACCGGCACCGACGGCGACGTCGCCCGAGGCGACGGCGTCGGCGGCCGGCTCGAAGAGCGGGGCGTCGACGACCCAGAGGAAGCTCCACGCCTCCTCGTCGATGAGCTCGCAGCGACGGCCGATCTCGAGACGGGCCGCCCCGAGCAGCGCCCGCGACGGCTTCGCCGCACCCGCGGCGAAGAAGATGCAGTCGCCGGGCATGGCGCCGACGTGCTCGGCGAGGCCGGCACGCTCGGCGTCCGTGAGGTTCTTCGCAACCGGGCCGCCGAGCTCGCCGTCCTCCTGGACGAGGACGTAGGCGAGGCCACGGGCGCCGCGCTGCTTGGCCCACTCCTGCCAGGCGTCGAGCTGCTTGCGCGGCTGGCTCGCGCCACCGGGCATGACGACAGCGCCGACGTAGTCGGCCTGGAAGACGCGGAAGGTCGTGTCGGCGAAGTAGCCGGTGCACTCGACGAGCTCGTTGCCGAAGCGCAGGTCGGGCTTGTCGGAGCCGTAGCGGGCCATGGCGTCGGCGTAGGTCATCCGCTGGAACGGGGCGTCGAGCTCGACGCCGATGAGGCGCCAGAGCGCCTGCACGATCGACTCGCCCAGCTCGATGATGTCGTCCTGCTCGACGAAGCTCATCTCGATGTCGAGCTGGGTGAACTCCGGCTGGCGGTCGGCGCGGAAGTCCTCGTCCCGGTAGCAGCGGGCGATCTGGTAGTAGCGCTCCATGCCGGCCACCATGAGCAGCTGCTTGAACAGCTGGGGGCTCTGCGGCAGGGCGTACCACGACCCTGGCGCGAGACGCGCCGGCACGAGGAAGTCACGGGCACCCTCGGGCGTGGAGCGGGTCAGCGTCGGCGTCTCGATCTCGACGAAGTCGCGGGCCCCGAGCACGGCGCGGGCGGCAGCGTTGACCTTGGAGCGCAGGCGGATCGCAGCGCCGGCCGAGCTCGCGCCGGGGCGCCGCAGGTCGAGGTATCGGTGCTTGAGGCGTGCCTCCTCGCCGACGGTGACGCGCTCGTCGATCTGGAACGGCAGCGGCGCGGCCGGGTTGAGGACCTCGAGCTCGCTGACGATGACCTCGATGTCGCCGGTGGGCAGGTCGGGGTTGGCGTTGCCCTCCGGACGCTCGCGCACCTCACCGGTGACCTTGACGCAGAACTCGTTGCGGACGTCGTGGGCACCGCCCTGGGCGAGCACCTCGTCACGCGCGACGACCTGGGCCACGCCCGAGGCGTCGCGCAGGTCGAGGAAGGCGACCCCGCCGTGGTCTCGACGCCGCGCCACCCAACCGGTGAGGGTGACGGTCTGGCCTGCGTGGTCGGCGCGGAGAGTGCCGGCCTCGTGAGTGCGGAGCACGGAGGGTCCTTCCGGGACGTGGTTCCCGCGGCACGAGGGCCGCCGGGGCTGAGCGAGGTGGTGAGCGAGTGTCGTGCGCAGGTGCCCGGCCGCTGGTCGGCCGTGGGCACCGAGGACCAATCCTAGACCGCCTGCGCCTAGGCTCTTCGCCGTGCAGCACTCCCGCAACCGCGACCTCGACGGCGTCCGAGGTCTCGCGATCCTCCTCGTCGTCGCCGCCCACTCCGGGCTGCCGGCGCGCTGGGGTGGGCTGTCCGGGGTGACGCTCTTCTTCGTCCTGTCGGGCTACCTCATCACGAGCCTGCTCATCCGGGAGTGGGACCGCTGGGGGTCGGTCAGCCTGTGGCGCTTCTGGGGACGGCGCGCCCTACGCCTCCTGCCCGCCCTCATCCTCCTGCTCCTGCTCGCTCCCCTGCTGCTCTGGGCGACCGGCGACGACCGGCTCTCGACCTACCCGACGGCGGCGCTCGCATCGCTCTTCTACGTCGGCAACTGGGTGCGCATCGCCGGCACGGACCTCGGGGTGCTCAACCACCTCTGGTCGCTCTCGGTCGAGGAGCAGTTCTACGTCGTCTGGCCGGCGATCTTCATCGTCCTCATGACGTGGCTTCGCAGCCGAGCGCTCGCCGTCGTCCTCAGCCTCGCGGCGCTCGCGACCTTCTACTCCGTCTGGACGGTAGGGAGCGCGATCCGCCTCGACATCTCGACCGAGACGAACGCGTTCGCCCTGCTGCTCGGCGTGGCGCTCGCCTTTTCACTGGCCGCCATACGGTCCCGTGGCTGGGAGCTGCCGGCCACGAGCCCGCTCGTCCCCTTCGTCGTCATGGTCACCGTCTCGGCCTTCCCCGGGCACGGGCTCGAGGTGGACCACCCGCTCTTCCGACCTCTCGGCGCCGTCTACGCCGTCGTCGGGGTGTGGCTCGTGTATGCCGCCGTGTCGGGCCACTCGCGCGTCGTGGGCTCCCGCGTCATGGTCTTCTTCGGCACCATCAGCTACGCGCTCTACCTCTGGCACCAGACGTTCATCAACAGCCGGCTCCTCGGTGAGCACACGACACCCCGCAACCTGCTGCTCATCGCGGCCGCCGTGCTCGTCTCGTGGCTGTCGTGGGTGCTCGTCGAGCGGCCCGTGGGTCGCCTGCGCGGACGCCTCCGCCTCGACCAGCCGTCACGCCGCCAGCAGGAGTTCGCCGACGCCCGCGACCCGCAGGCCGCTCCGCGCGCCACGCCCACGACGTAGGGCGGTCCGGCCGATCGTGGCCGCGACGCCCGCGGCGCGGTCTCCTCGGTCTACGCGGTCTACGCGGTCGGTCGCGCTCCCGCGCCCACCGCGTCAGCCGGGGCGTCCGGCACGTCGTGCTCCTCGACGCTGCGTGAGTCGGTGAGGGTGAGGGCGCCCCACGTGGTCACGACCCCGACGATGACGGCGAGCACGGCATACGTCACCCGCTCACCGTGGAAGAAGGACGACACGAGCTCAGGACTCCACGTGCCGGCCGGCAGTGTGGTCGTCACGAGCACGGCGACGAGGGTGCCCACGACGGCGGTGCCGACGCTCGTGCCGACCTCCTGGGCCGTGTCGTTGAGCGCCGTGCCGATCGACGTGCGGTTGGCGGGCATCGCCTCGACGAGGGCAACCGCGCAGATCGTCATGACCGTGCGGAGGCCGAGGGTCATGACGACCATCGCGACGGCGATGGCCGGGTAGCCGCGGTCGACACCCCAGGCCATCCCGATGAGCGCGACGACGAGCAGGCCCGCTCCGACGAGGCACGCGACCCGGTGGCCGAAGCGGCGGGCGAGCCACTCCGAGAGCGGTGTCGCGAGGACCATCGTCATGATGAGCGGGAGGTTGGCGAGCCCGGCACGCACGGGGCTCCAGCCCCACGCGTACTGGAAGTGCAGGATGAGGCCGAACATGACGCCGGCCATGGCGACCGAGGTGCCGGCCTGCGCCAGCGTGGCCCCGCGCACGGTCCCTGACGAGAAGAGCGTCAGGTCGAGCATCGGGGACGCGGCACGCCGTTCGTGGCGGACGAACCCGACGAGCGCGAGCGCGGAGCCGACGACGGCCGAGAGCGTGGTCGCCGACGTCCATCCGTGCTCGACGCCACTGGTCAGGGCGTAGCAGCCGAGCCCGATGGCCGCGATGCTCAGCAGGGCACCGGGCAGGTCCAGCCGGTCGGTGGTGAGGTCCTCGGGCCGGTCTGCCGGCACCCCCAGCCGGACGCCGACCCAGGCCACGAGCGCGATGGGGGCGTTGACGAGCAGGAGCCACTCCCAGCCGACGTGGGCGAGGGCCGTGCCCCCGAGCAGCGGACCGAGGACGAAGCCCGACATCCCGACGACGATCATGACGGTCATGGCCCGCATCCGCAGGGCCTGGTCGTCGAAGAGACGGAAGACGAGCGAGTTGGTGATCGGCGCCATCGCTGCCGCCGCGACCCCGAGGGCGGCGCGCAGGGCGATGAGCTCGCCCGTCGTCGTCACGGCGGCCACGGCGAGGCTGATGATCCCGAAGCCGGCGAGCCCCCAGAGGAGCACCCTGCGGCGGCCGAGCCGGTCCGCCGCCGAGCCGGCGGTGAGCAAAAGTCCCCCGAACGTCAGCGAGTAGGCCCCGGTGACCCACTGGAGAGCGGTGGTGCCGCTCCCGAGGTCGCGGCCGATCGTCGGCAGCGCGATCGTCAGGAGGGTGTTGTCGACCATCTCGACGAAGAAGGCGAGACAGAGCGCGAGCATCGGGATCCACGCCGCGCGGAGCGACGGATAGGTACGGGTCGGCGTCGTGGTCGTCATGTGCCGTCTCCTCTCATCGAACACCGTTCGACTATCGAACGTGGTTCGATGTTATAGAACGGTGTTCGATGAACGCAAGTCCGCCCGGGGATCGTGTGATGGGATGGGCACATGAGCCCTCAGCGACAGCACGTTGCTCGGCCCTCCCGCGAGGCTCGGGCCGTGCGTGAGCGCCCCGCACGGGGCCGCCGGCGGGCCTCGCACTCGCTCGAGGCCGTCCTCACGGAGGCCGTCGCCCTGCTCGACACGAGTGGCGAGCAGGCCCTGACGTTCCGTGCCCTCGCGGCCCGTCTCGGCGGTGGCGCCGCGAGCATCTACTGGTACGTCTCGAGCAAGGACGAGCTGCTCGACCGAGCGGCGGACCACGTCCTGGCCGACGTGCTCGCCGCCATCGAGGACGTCGGGGCCGGCGACCCCGTCGACGACCTCCGAACCATCGCCCTGGCCCTCTTCGACGCGATCGTCGAGCGGCCCTGGCTCGGTGCCTACTTCATGCGCGACACGGGCGTTCAGCCCAACGGCCTGCGCCTCTACGAACGGCTGGGACAGCAGGTCATGCGGCTGGAGCTCACTCCGCGCGAGAGCTTCCACGCGGTCTCGGCGGTCGTCGGCTTCGTCGTCGGCACGGCGGCCGACATGGGTCAGCAGCCACCCGAGGCGGTGCTCTCCGGCGAGGTCGACGGTGACGCGTACCTCGCCCGCTACGCCGCCCAGTGGCGCGCCCTCGACGCGGACGAGTTCCCCTTCATCCACCACGTCGTCGACGAGTTCGCCGGACACGACGACGCCGAGCAGTTCCGGGCCGGTCTCGACCTCATCCTCGCCGGGCTGCGCCTCCAGGCCGCCGGCTGACGCGTCGCGTAGGCACCCCCGGTCAGTCTCCCGAAAGGGGCCGGAGGTCCCGGGAGGCTTCTGCGGCAAGGCAGTCCACGGCTACGGCCAGCGCGGGGCTTGCCGTCATGGTGCTCCGCCAGACGAGGCTCACGGTGCGCTCGGAGATCGGGTCGACGATGGGGACAGCGACGACGCCCGCGGGGAGCGGTCCCCGGCCGAGGCGTGGCACGAGGGCGATGGCCTCCCCCGCCGCGACGAGGGCGACGTGCGTGGCGAACTCGAGCGCCACGTGCGCGATCCGAGGGGACCGACCCACGTCGGCATACATCTTCTGGAGCCACTGGTGGCAGATGGAGCCGGGCGCGACGCTGGCCCAGTGCTCGTCGAGCACGTCCCGCACGCCGATGCTGCGCCGGGCGGCGAGCGGGTGGCTCTCGTGGACGAGGACGTCCGCGCGGTCCCGGCCGAGGTCGCGCACCTCGAGGTGGTCGGGGATGGCGAGCGGCAGCGGCTCCCAGTTGTGCACGAGGGCGAGGTCGTGGGTGCCGGCCGCGACCGCGTCGACGGCGTCCCAGGGGTCGATCTCGTCGGGACGCAGGACGACGTCCGGCGCGGTCGATCGCAGGCGGCCGATAGCGCCCACGACGACCCCCCGGTACGCCGTGGCGAACGTCGCGAGGCGCACCGTCCCGACCGTCTCTCCGCTGTCCCTGTGGAGCCGGGACTCGAGTCGCTCCATGTCCGCGAGCAGGGACCGCGCAGCGTCGGAGAGCGTGCGACCGGCCTCCGTGAGCAGGACACCGCGCCCCTGCCGCTCGAGCAGCTGCACCCCCGTCTGGGTCTCGAGGCGCTTGATCTGCTGGGACACCGCGCTCGGGGTGTAGTCGAGCGCGGCAGCGGCGGCGCCGACGGAGCCGTGCGCCTCGACGGCGACGAGCGAGCGCAGCGCGACGGGATCGATCATGCAGTGATGCTACACAGTCATGGCCACGACAGTTTGATGGACGTGAACGGTGTGCGGCCGCCACGATGGGCACATGCGCCGCCGTGACACCGCCCTCGCCGTCCTCGTCGCCCTGATCTGGGGCACGAACTTCGTCGCCATCCGCACCGGCATCGACTCGGTGCCGCCGTTCCTCTTTCTCGCGGTGCGCTTCGTCGTCGTCTGCGTCCCCGCGGTCTTCCTCGTCCGGCGCCCGGGACTCCCCTGGCGCGACCTCGCCCTCATCGGGCTCTTCACGAGCCTCGGCCAGTTCGCCCTCATGTACCTCGCGCTGCACCTCGGCATGCCGCCGGGTCTCGCCTCGCTCGTGCTCCAGGCGCAGGTGCTGCTCACCGTCGTCATCGCGGCGGTCTGGCTGCGCGAGCGCCCGTCCACGGCGCAGCGCCTCGGCGTCGCCCTGGGCGGGGCGGGGCTGCTGACGATCGCGGTCGGACGCGGGCTGTCGGCGCCGCTGCTCCCTCTCGTCGTGCTCGTCCTGGCCGCCGTGTCGTGGGCGGTCGGCAACGTGCTGACCCGCCGGGCGGGAGCCCTCACGGGTCCGGGCGCCGGGCTCGGGGTCACGGTCTGGTCGGGGCTCGTCGTGCCGCTGCCCGCCCTCGCCCTCTCGTTCGTCTTCGAGGGGCCGACGGCCATCGGGGCGGCGCTGCAGCACCTCCAGTGGCAGGCCGTGGCCTCGACCGCCTACACGGCCTACCTCTCGTCGCTCGTCGGCTACGGGATCTGGAACACCCTGCTCAGCCGCCACCCCGTGGCGAAGGTGACGCCGTTCGCGATGCTCGTCCCGGTCTTCGGGATGGTCGCGGCCGCGGTCGCGTTCCACGAGCGACCCAACGCCCTCGAGCTGGCCGGGGGGCTTGCGCTGCTGGCCGGTGTCGGCGTAGCGGTGATCCGCCCCCGCGGCGGCGTGACGGCGCCCGCTCCGGCCGTCCCTGCCGACGCGTCACCCGTGCTCGCCGTCGACGTAGAGCCAGCGGCCGCCCCGGCGGGCGAAGCGGCTCACCTCGTGCAGCTCGCCCCGACGCGTGGCGCCCGCTGACGGTTCCGTCCAGTGGGCCACGAACTCGACGACGCCGTCGTCGTCACCGAGCCCGCCGCGCTCCGTGCGCAGCACCGTCAGGCCCGTCCACCGTGTGTCCGGGTCGAGTCCCACCCGCGCGGGGCGCGTCCGTGGGTGCCAGGTGCGCAGGAGGTACGCCTCGTCCCCCACGGCGAACGCCGCGTAGCGCGAGCGCATCAGCTCGCCTGCGGTCCCGGCCGGGCGGTCGCCCGCGTGGAGCGGGCCGCAGCACGCGGCATACGCCAGGTCTTCCGGGCCGCCCCCACAGGGGCACGGCCCCGAGACGCCTGTACCGAAGGCCCCGCTCACGAGCGCTGGGCGCGTTGGGCCTCGCGGGCGGGCCACGGCGCGTCGTGCGGCCGCAGCGTGGACCACCCACGCCCGCGCGACAGTCCGGCGGAGAGCAGGCCGACGAGCGTCGCCGAGTTGCTGATGCGTCCGTCGAGCGCTGCGTCGACGGCATCGTCGAGGGACACCCAGAGGGGCCGGATCCCGAGCTCCTCCGCAGTGCGTTGGTGGGCGTCGGCGGCGGCGACCTCGTGGAGGCCGCGCGCGAGGAAGATCCGCACCGTCTCCGGGAAGGCCCCGGGAGACGTGACGTCGTCGGCGAGGACGTGCCACTCGTCGGCCGTCAGGTCGACCTCCTCGGCGAGCTCACGCGCGGCGGCCTCCCACGGCGGCTCGCCGTCGACATCGAGCAGGCCGGCGGGCAGCTCCCACACGTGGCCACCGCTCGCGTGGCGGTACTGCCGGATGAGCAGCACGTGCGGGGCACCCTCGAGCTCACGCAGGGCGAGCACGGCGACGGCGCCGGGGTGCGTGACGAAGTCACGTGTCACGACACCCCCGGCGCCGAGGTCGACGCGCTCGCGCACGACGTCGAAGATGATCCCCTCGAACGGGGTCGTCGTCTCGACCACCGGCTCGGGGGTCCACTCCTCGACGAGGTCGGCTGCGGTGCCCCGCGGCGCGTCCAAGCTCACCCGCGTCTCAGTCGGCGTCCGGGGCGGCGCCCGACGCGGACACCGAGGCGAGCTCGTCGTGCCCGGTCCGTGCCTCGGCGTCCCGCTCGGCCTGGCCGGCGTCGACCGCGGCGCGGTGGCGCTCGACCTCGACGAGGCGCTCGCTGCGCTGGCGCTCCAGGGCGGCCCCGACGAGACCCGCGAAGAGCGGGTGTGCGCGGTTGGGGCGCGACAGGAACTCCGGGTGCGCCTGGGTCGACACGTAGTACGGGTGGACCTCGCGCGGCAGCTCGACGAACTCCACGAGGTTGCCGTCGGGCGAGGTACCCGAGAAGACGAGACCCGCCTGCTCGAGGTCGGCCCGGTAGGAGTTGTTGACCTCGTAACGGTGGCGGTGGCGCTCCTTGACCTCGGCCTCGCCGTAGGCCCCACGGATGACGCTGCCCTCCTTGAGGGCGGCCGGGTAGAGGCCGAGGCGCATCGTGCCGCCGAGGTCGCCGGCGCCCTCGACGAAGGCCTTCTGCTCCTCCATCGTGGCGATGACGGGGTGCTCGGTATCGGGGTCGAACTCCGTCGAGCTCGCGTCCTGGTTGCCGAGGACGCTGCGGGCGTACTCGATGACCATGCACTGCAGGCCGAGGCAGATGCCGAGGGTCGGCACCTGCTTCTCGCGGGCCCAGGTCAGCGCGCCGAGCTTGCCCTCGATGCCGCGCACCCCGAACCCACCGGGGACGAGGACGGCGTCGACGCCGCCGAGCGCCTTCTGGGCGCCGGCCGGGGTCTGGCACTCGTCGCTGGCCACCCAGCGGATGTTGACCTTGGCGTCGTGGTGGAAGCCGCCGGCGCGCAGCGCCTCGGTGACCGAGAGGTACGCGTCGGGCAGGTCGATGTACTTGCCCACGAGGGCGATCTCGATGTCGTGCTCCGGGTCGTGGACCCGCTCGAGCAGCTCGTCCCACTCGGTCCAGTCGACGTCGCGGAAGTTGAGCCCGAGCCGGCGGATGACGTAGGCGTCGAGGCCCTCGCGGTGGAGCACCTTGGGGATGTCGTAGATGCTCGGGGCGTCGACCGCCGCGGCGACCGCGGCGACGTCGACGTCGCACATGAGCGAGATCTTGCGCTTGATCGGGTCGGGGATCTCGCGGTCGGCGCGGAGCACGAGCCCGTCGGGCTGGATGCCGACCTGGCGCAGGGCGGCGACCGAGTGCTGGGTCGGCTTCGTCTTCAGCTCGCCGCTCGGCGCGAGGTACGGCACGAGGGAGACGTGCAGGAAGAAGCTGTTGTCGCGGCCGATGAGGTGGCGCACCTGGCGCGCGGCCTCGAGGAAGGGCAGCGACTCGATGTCGCCGACCGTGCCGCCGATCTCGGTGATGATGACGTCCGGGGCGTCCGGACCTCCGGTGGCGAGGGCGCGCATCCGGGCGACGATCTCGTTGGTGATGTGCGGGATGACCTGGACGGTGTCGCCGAGGTACTCACCGCGCCGTTCCTTGGCGATGACGTTGTTGTAGACCTGCCCGGTCGTCACGTTCGCGCTGCCGACGAGGTTGACGTCGAGGAAGCGCTCGTAGTGACCGATGTCGAGGTCCGTCTCGGCTCCGTCGTCGGTCACGAAGACCTCGCCGTGCTGGAACGGGTTCATCGTCCCGGGATCGACGTTGATGTAGGGGTCGAGCTTCTGCATCGTGACCCGCAGGCCCCGCGATCTGAGAAGTCGTCCGAGGCTCGAGGCGGTGAGCCCCTTGCCGAGAGAGGAGGCGACGCCCCCGGTCACAAAGATGTGCTTCGTCGTATCCACCACGGGCTTTGAGTCTACGTCACTCCGCGGGTCTCCGTGACGTAGCGTTCCACCCACCGGCGCGTCTCGTCGTCAGGAGTGGGCCATCCGGCCGCCCGGGCTCGTCCCGCGTCACCCTCCCGGAGCCTGGCGTCGGCGTCGGTGAGCAGGCGGTCCACCTCGGCTGCTACCGCGGCCGGGTCCCCCACGGGGACAAGAGAACCCGCGTCCCCGACGAGGTCGAGCAGACCGCCCGTACGGGTCACGACGACCGGGAGCCCAGCCGCCATCGCCTCCTGCACGACGAGCGCCCGGGCCTCCCAGCGGCTCGTGAGGACGAATACGTCCGCCGCCCGCAGCCACTCCGACACATCGGTGCGCGCCCCCACGAACCGGACCTTTGCCCTCGCGTCCTCCCCCTGCCGTATGCCGTCCGCCTCCTCCTCGAGACGGGCACGGAGCCGATCGTCGCCGTCGCCGACGACGACCCACGTGGCGGCGGCGTCGGAGCGCCGCGCGGCCGCGAGGAGGGTCGGGAGGTCCTTCTGGGGCGCGATGCGCGAGACCGTGAGCACGACGGGGCGGTCGGTCGGCAGGCCGGCTCCGGCCAACAGGGCGGCGCGTTCGGTCGGCTCGAGGGCGGCAGGACGCTCCAGCAGGTCGGCGACCGCGGCGGAGGGCACGAGGGCGAGCTCGGTGCGCCGGGCACCGAGGGCGTCTGCGAGCTCGACGAGGTCGGCGCTCGCGCCCGTCACGAGGTCGGCTCGGTGCAGGGACCACGCGACCAGCCGCCGGGCGGCGGACGCCGCGGCGCGCGCGACGGGGGAGCCCTGGACCGGCGGGAGGTCGTTGTGGAGAGAGACCACGAGCCGCGGGCGTGGCCGCGCGCGGGCGACGGCCACGGCAGCGACGACGGCGGCCTGGTGGCCGTGCGCGTGGACGACGTCGACCGTGCCCGCCAGGCGCATGATGCGGTGCCAGTCCACGAGACCACGGGGTGCGCGTACCCCGCCGTGGACCGGCCAGAGCCGGTGGGCGTCGGCCCAGTCGAAGGCCCGCGCCGTCGACTCCGCCGTCACGACCTGAACGTCGTGCCCCTGCCCACGAAGTCCCGTGAGGAGGGCGTCGACGTGCGCACCCACGCCACCGGCCGCGTGTCCGAGCACCATGAGCACCCTCATCGCGTCTCCGGAGGCGCGGCCGGGTGCGGGTCCTGCTCGCCGGCAGGGGCGGACATCGGCGCGGACGAAGGGGCGGTCATGGACGTCGGCGAGGTCGCGGCGGTCGGTGACGGCCGCCGCAGCCGGGCGACGACCGAGCGGTCGACGAGGAGCACGACGACGACGAGGGTCACGGTGGCCGCGAGCGCCACGGCGACGCCCTGCGCGGCGGCGACGAGGAGTCCGTCCGCGGTCCAGAGGCCGCCGAGCCACCAGCCGAGGATCGCGGCTGACGCGGCGCCGAGCAATCCGGCTGCCACGGGGCGCGCCGGTACGGTCAGGGCCGCGCGGCCCCAGCTCCGCGCGACGAGGACCGTGAGCGCGACGGCCCCGGCCACGAGCCCGACGCTGGTGCCGAGGGTGAGAGCGCGCACGGTCGTCGCGGGTCCGGCCGCGCCTCCGAGGGCCACGAGCGGGACGACGGTCGTCGCGAGCCACGCGACGGCGACCACGGCGCCCGCGACCCGGGCACGGCCTCGCACGTAGGAGGCCCGGGTCAGCAGCCCGATCGCGCAGAGGCCGACGATGCCCGGGGCCACGAGCACGAGGGCGTCGGGGATGGCGGACAGGGCCACGGCCCCGTTGCCGTCCGCTCGCCCGGCGTCGAGCAGGGCGAAGAAGGCGCCGACCGGTCGGGCGACGGCCACGAGCAGACCCCCGGCCAGCAGACCGGCCAGGAGGGTGGCGAGCCACGTCCGCCGCAGCACGTCCACGGCCGCGGACCCCGGCGCGGAGGTCGGCGCGGAGGCCGGCGCTGCTGATCCCGCGTCCGGCTCGGGCCCGCCGGCTTGCGCGCTCCCCGCCAGCGTCGGGAAGGCCGCGGTGGCGAGCGGGACGGCGAGGACGGCATACGGGAGCAGGGAGACGGCCTGGACGTAGGTGTACACGTTGAGCGTCCCGGGGCCGCCGCGGTCGTTGGCGAGGCGGATGAAGACGAGCGTCGCCAGCTGCTGTCCGGCGACGGCGAGGAGCCCGGCGACCGCGAGCCGCCGGACGCGGGCGGCGACGCCGTGCGGGAAGTGTGTCGTCACCGTGAGGTGGACCCCGGCGCGACGCACCGGAACGAGGAGCGGCAGCGACAGCGCGACGACCCCGAGGGTCGTGCCCACGGCCAGGATCGTGGTCGCGCCCGCGGGGACCTGCGCGATCGGGGCGGCCGGGTCGGTGGCGACGGCGGCGTAGGCCACGTAGGTCGCGATGACGACGAGGCTCGACATGAGCGGGGCGATCGCGGCCGCGACGAACCGGTGGTGAGACTGGAGCACACCGCCGAGCACGATGCCGACGCCGTAGAGCGGGATCTGGATCGCGAAGACCCGCAGCAGGTCGGCGCCGAGGCCCACCCCGCCGGGACAGGTGTCGCCGGCTCCGAGCAGGCCCCGCGCGATCGGCTCCGCGGCAAGGGCCACGACCAGGCCCAGCGGCACGAGCACGACGAGCACCCACGTCAGCAGCGCGGAGGCCGTGTGGTCGGCCTCGATCCGGTCGCCGCGGGCCAGTGCGCCTGCCACGAGAGGCACGGCGACCGCCGCGAGCACTCCCCCGGCCGCGATCTCGAAGAGCACGTTGGGGACCGCGTTGACCGACTGGTAGACGCTCCCGACGCAGGTCGCACCGACGGAGTGGGAGAAGACGAACCATCGTCCGAAGCCGACGACCCGGGCGACGAGCGTGATCACCGCGATGGTGCCTGCGGCGGCGAACAGCCCGCGCCGTGAGACGGGCCCGCCCCCTGCGCTCCGGTCGGTCATCGGGGGGCCCGGCCCCACTCATCGAGCCGGCGCAGGGCGGGGTGGGCCTCGATGACCCGGGTGAAGCTGACGCGCTCCGAGGCGAGCGTCAAAGCCGCGAGGCCCGTCAGGGCGACGACCCGGCCCACGAGCCCGGTGCGCTCGACGAGCGCGAGACCGACGAGCGCCCCGGCGGCGTTGGCACCCGTGTCGCCGAGCATGGCGGTGGCGCGGAGGTCGTCCCGGACGACACCGAGCGAGGACCCGACGGCGGCGGCCGCGGGCACCCCTCCCACGAGCGGGAGACCTGCGACCACCGTGACCTTGAGCGCCCGTCCGGGGCGCAGGTCGAAGAGGTTGACGGCGTTGGCGGCACCGGCGACCACGGCCCCGCCGACGAGGGTGGCCAGCAGTCCGGGACGGGAGGGACGGCTCGCGTCGGAGAGCGCCGCGCCGACCAGCCCGGTGACGCCGAGACCCACGATCTTGACCGCGCCCGTCGTGACCTCGCCCCGTGCCAGCGCACCGAGGTGGCCCTTGAGACCCTTGTCGGACGCGCCTCCGGCGAGGTCGTCGAGCGCCCCGAGGGCACCTGCGGCGACGGCGACGACGCCGGAGCTCATCGACCTGCGGCTCGCTCCCTCGGTCAGGCGCGAGGCGACTGCCGCTGCAGCGGCACCGGCAACAGCGCCTGCCACGGCGCCGCCGACCCAGGCCGGCCCCTCGAGCAGGGTGACCGGGTCGCCGGCGTGGTTGGTGCGCTCCCAGGGCTGGCGGAGGTCAGGGGGCGCCGCTCGGCCGAGACGCAGGACCGCCCACGAGGCCGCCGCCGAACCGAGCAGGGCAGCCAGTGACGCGGCGGCGGTCGAGTCCGCGCGGCGGCTCGACCTCACGGAAGCACCCGCGGGACGGTGGCGGTGGCGCCGGCCGCGACGCCGTAGTGTCCGACCCGCTCGTCGAGGGCGTCCTCGACGGCGAGGACCACCGTGGCAGGTCCGTCACCGGCCCGGGCGTGGTCGACGGTGGAGACGATCCCGGCCGTCTCGGACTTCTCACGCACGGCCTGGACGGCGTTGGACGTCACGGGCTGGCCCGCCGCTGCAACCGTCTCGCCGCTGGCGACGACGGTCGACCGGGTCGAGCCGGCGAAGGAGGTCACCAGCGCGCGGATGGCGTCGGAGCGGGACTCGACGACGGACTCGGTGCCGGCGTAGTCCGCGGACACGACGACCGCGAGGTCGGCAGGCGCGAGGTCGGCCACCGAGCTGTCGACGAGGTTGGCGTCGACGAGCACCTTGAGCGCGGCGGTGCGCTGGGCCGAGGTGCCGGTGTCGCTCGTCGACACGACGAGGTCGGTGAGCACCTGCACGAGCAGCTCGTCGCCCGTCGCGGTCGACCCGACCCCGAGGGCCGACGCGGCTTCCTTGGCCGCCTGTGCTCGGTCGGAGGCCTGGCTGGGGTCGAACCAGTCGGGGCTCAGCGTCACCGTGCCCGTGAGGCCGGCGCCGCTCTGGGTCACGACACCCTCGAGGTTCGTGGTCATCGTGCCGTCGGCGGAGGGCAGCACGACGACGACCGCGCGGTGACCGGACAGTCGGCTCTTGACGACCCGTTGCTGCACGGCGGTCGCGTACTCGTCGGACGCGTCGACGAGCTTCTCGCTCGTCGTCAGCTTGTCGTTGAGGGCCTGCTTCTCGGTGCGCAGCGCGGAGACCTGGTCGCTCAGCTGGTTGCCGAGGTTGGCCTGCAGGGGGCCGGCCCCGAGCACGATGCCCACCGCGAGGGCGAGGAACACCGAGATGATCGAGACGAGGTGGTAGCGGAAGTCGATCACGTGAAGATCCCAACGATGGCGGTCCAGAGGTCGTCCCAGCGGGCGGCGAGGACCTGCAGCCACGCCTGCCCGGCCGGTGTCGACGCGAGGGCTGCGAAGAAGGCGAGCACGCCCGCGAGCAGCATCGTCACGAGCAGCCGGCCCGGGATGCGGGCGCGGTAGAGCTGGCTCACGCCCTTGGCGTCGACGAGCTTGCTGCCGACGCGCAGGCGCGTGAGGAACGTCGACGCCTGCCCGTCGCGACCCTTGTCGAGGAACTCGACGAGGGTGACGTGGGTACCGACGGCGACGATGAGCTCGGCACCGGAGTCGTCGGCGAGGAGCATCGCGACGTCCTCGCTCGTGCCCGCGGCGGGGAAGACGACCGGCGTGATCCCGAGAGCCTCGACCCGTGCGAGGCCGGGGGCACGCCCGTCGCGGTAGGCGTGCACGACGATCTCGGCGCCGCAGCGCAGCGCCTTGTCCGAGACGGAGTCCATGTCGCCGACGATGAGGTCGGGCTGGTGGCCGGACTCGAGGATGGCGTCGGCGCCGCCGTCGACCCCGATGAGGATCGGGCGGTACTCACGGATGTAGGGCCGCAGGGTCTCGAGGTCCTCGCGGTAGTGGTAGCCGCGCACGACGATGAGGCAGTGCCGGCCGTCGAGCTGGGTGGTGATGGGGGGCACGCCGATGCCGTCGAGGAGGAGGTCGCGCTCCTTGCGGATGTACTCCATCGTGTTCGTCGCGAAAGCCTCGATCTGCACGGCGAGTCCGGCCCGCGCCTCGTGCATCTGGGCCTGGACCGCCTCGACGTCGAGCAACGTGCCCGTCGCGACACGGGTCTCCCCCGACCACAGGTCGGCACCGTCGAGGCGTAGCGTCTGCCCGTCCGTGAGCGCCATGACCTCCGGGCCGGCGGCGTCGAGCACGGGGATGCCGGCCTCGACGAGGATCTGGGGTCCGAGGTTCGGGTAACGACCGCTGATCGAGGCGCTCGCGTTGACCACGGCGGCGGGGCGCACGGTGACGAGGGCGTCCGCGCTCACCTTGTCGAGGTCCGCGTGGTCGATGACGGCGATGTCGCCCGGCTGCAGCCGCTTCGTCAGCGCCTTGGTGCGCCGGTCGACGCGCGCGGTGCCGACCACGCCGGGACCGGTGTCCCGGGCGCGCGAGCGACGTCGGATGGAGAGGGCCATGATGGCCTCAATCGTGCCACGTCGGTGGGTCGGCGACCCCATCGGTCCGGGCCGTGGCGCACGGCTCGGGACGACACTCGGGACGGCCTTCGGGAACGAGGTCCAACGGCTGCGCGGACCGCAGGACGGTGCCGCGGACGGGACTCAGACGCGTGAGCCGCTGCGGGCGGCCGGCCGCGTGCCGACGCGGGCACCGCTCGTCTGCTCGAGCAGGTCGCCGGCGTGGGCCAGCCCGGCCTCGGAGTCGGGGTCGCCGCCCATCATCCGCGACAGCTCCCGCAGCCGGGCGTCACCGTCGACGACGCTGACGCTGCTCGAGGTGATGCGGCCGTCGTCGGCCTTGTGCACGACGAGGTGGCGGTCGGCGAACGCTGCGACCTGGGCGAGGTGGGTGACGACGATGACCTGGGCGTGCTCGGCGAGGGCAGCCAGCCGGGCACCCACGTCGAGGGCCGCCCGCCCGCCGACACCGGCGTCGACCTCGTCGAAGACGAACGTTGGTGGTCCGCTCGCCGCCTCGCCCGAGGCGTTGCGTGAGCCGACGACCTCGAGCGCGAGCATGACGCGGGAGAGCTCACCGCCCGAGGCGGCCCGCGCGACGCTGCGCGGCGTGGCTCCGGGGTTGGCCGCGAGCAGGATCTCGACGTCATCGATGCCGTGTCGGGCCAGCCGCACGCGGTCGCCGTCGGGCAGGGCCACACCCTCGGGGTCGGTGCGTCGGCGCAGCTCGACGTGGACGACGGCCTTGCCCATGGCCAGGTGCGAGAGCTCCTCCGAGACGCGGGTGCCGAAGTCGTCACCGGCGGCCCGGCGAGCCTCGGACAGCGAGAGGGCGGCCGCGACGACGGACGACTCGAGCTCGGCCACCTCGACGCCGAGTCGCTCGACGCGGTCGTCGGCGGTCACGAGCTCGTCGAGGCGAGCGGCCCCGCGGCCCGACCACTCGAGCACCTCGTCGACGGTCTCGCCGTACTTGCGCGTGAGGACCCCGAGGGCGGCCCGCCGCTCCTGCACGTAGCCGAGCCGCTCGGGGTCGAGATCGACGTCCTGGAGGTATGCCGTGAGGTCGGCCGACAGGTCGGTCACGAGCGTGCCCACCTCGTGCAGGCGCTCGTCGAGCCCGGCGAGGGCCTGGTCGTGCGCCGTGGCCGGGCCGAGCGCACCCCGCGCCGACCCGATGAGGTCACGGACGTTCGGAGCCGGCTCGGCGGCATACTCGTCGCCGCTGAGATCTGCGAGTGCCTGGGCTGCGGCCAGGCGGAGCGTGTCGGCGTGCGCGAGGCGCTCGTCCTCGGCACGCAGCGCCGCGTCCTCGCCCGGCTGGGGGTCGACGACCTCGATCTCCTCGAGCGAGGCGGTGAGCGAGTCGATCTCGCGGGCGCGCTCGCGCGCCTCCGAGACGAGGCGCTCGTGCTCGCGGGCCGACGCACGCCAGCGGTCGTAGAGCTCGCCGACGCGGTCGCGGAGAGCCGTGAGTTCGGGACCCCCGAAGTCGTCGAGCACGACGCGGTGGGCATCGCCCTGCTTGAGCCGCCACTGGTCGGCCTGCCCGTGCACGGCCACGAGCATCTGGCCGAGCTCGGCGAGCACGGAGACCGGCGCCGTGCGACCGCCGACGTGGGCGCGCGACCGGCCGGCCGCGGCGATGGTGCGGGCGATGACGAGCTCGCCGTCCTCGTGGTCGGCGCCCGCCTCGTCGGCCCGGACGAGGGCCGGGTGGTCGAGGGGCAGCTGCACGACACCCTCGACGAGCGCCGAGGCCGAGCCGGTGCGCACGAGGCCGGAGTCGGCGCGCTCGCCCAGCAGCAGGCCGAGCCCCGACACGACCATGGTCTTGCCGGCGCCGGTCTCACCGGTGAGCACGTTGAGCCCGGGGCTCAGGTCGAGGACGGCGTCGTCGATGACACCGACGCCCCGGATCCTCATCTGGCTGAACACGGGTCCACCTTAGGGCCGGGCACCCTCACCGCCGTCGACGTCGTCCACGGGCGAGGCGGTGTCGCCGTTGCCGCGCCACCCGGCGACCGAGAGGTCGAACTTCGCGACGAGACGGTCGGTGAACGGTGCGCTCGTCAGCCGGGCGAGACGGAGCGGGCGCAGCCCACGGCGCACCTCGATGCGGGCTCCCGGAGGGAGGTCGACGTGACGCCGGCCGTCGCACCACATGACTCCTGCGCCCTCGGTGGCCGCCTTGATCTCGACGGCCAGGTGGGTGTCTGGGCCCAGCACCAGCGGCCGGGCGAAGAGCGCGTGGGCCGCACTGGGGACGAGGAGCATGGCCTCGACCTGCGGCCAGACGACCGGCCCGCCGGCCGAGAAGGCGTATGCCGTCGACCCCGTCGGCGTGGAGACGATGACGCCGTCGCAGCCCCAGCTCGACAGCGGTCGACCGTCGACCTCGACGGTGACCTCGAGCATCCGCTCGCGGGCGGCCTTCTCGACGCTGACCTCGTTGAGGGCCCAGCTGCTCGCGATGAGGTCGCCGTGCAGCTTCGCGTCGACGTGGAGCGTCATGCGCTCCTCGACGGCGTAGTCGTTGCTCGCGATGTGCTCGACCGTGGCGTCGAGGTCGTCGCGCTCGGCCTCCGCGAGAAAGCCCACGTGGCCGAGGTTGACCCCGAGGAGCGGCACGTCGACGCTGCGGGCGAACTCGGCGCCGCGCAGGATGGTCCCGTCGCCGCCGAGCACCACGACGAGGTCGCACCCCTCCGCGACCTGCTCCTCGGCGGACGCGATGTGTACGCGCGAGCTGTCCTTGAGGTCGAGGGCCTCGGCCTCGTCGGCCTGGAGGGACACGTCGATGCCGAGATGGGTGAGACGTTGCACGACGCCCTTGGCGACCGTCAGCGCCTCGGGGCGCCTCGGGTGGGCCACGAGCAGGATGCGGCGCGTCACGGGACTCCTTCCAGGTCGACGGCCTCCAGCATGTCATCCACCGCCGTCACCGAGGCGCCCGGCACGGGTCTCGGGGCGAGCCAGAAGAGGAACTCCCGGTTGCCGTCGCCCCCCGCGATGGGGCTGGCCGTCGCACCGTGCAGGTGCAGGTGGAGGTCGGTCGCGACCTGGGCCACGTCACGCAGCACCCGACGGCGCTCGTGCGGCGAGGTGACGACTCCTGTGCGGCTGAGCCGCTCGCGCCCCACCTCGAACTGCGGTTTGACGAGGACGACGACGTCGCCGTCGTCGGTGACGAGAGGTCGCATGGCGGGCAGGGCGATGGCGAGCGAGATGAAGCTGAGGTCGGACACGACGAGGTCGAAGCGGCCGCCGAGCGCCTCGGCGTCGACGTCACGGATGTTGGTGCCCGGCAGGTCCCGCACCCGCGGGTCGGCGCCGATCGACACGACGAGCTGGTCGTGCCCGACGTCGAGGGCCGTCACGTGGGTGGCACCGCGCTCGAGGAGCACCTGGGTGAACCCACCCGTGCTCGCCCCGACGTCGAGGCACCGTCTGCCGTCGACAGGGACCGGCCACGTGTCGAGGGCGTGGAGCAGCTTGACGGCCGCGCGCCCCACCCAGCGGTCGGGCTCACGCGTCAGCTCGATGGCCGACGAGTCGTCGACGGGCAGGGCGGGCTTGCCGGCCGGGCGACCGTCGACGAGCACCACGCCGGCGGTGACGAGCTCACGGGCCTGGGTGCGCGATCGGGCCAGGCCGCGGGCGACGAGCTCGACGTCGAGACGTCGCGTCACGCGCCACCCAGACCGCCGAGGCGGCTCTGCAGGCTCCGGTGGGCGTGCTCGCCGGACTCGATGCGCTCGGCGAACGACCCGGCCTGCGACTCGGCCAGACGCATCATCGCCTCGTCGACCGCCTGGTCACCCGTCAGGGGCGGGGTGGGCACGTCTGGCGTCGCGTCCAGCGGGGCGTAGGGCACCTCGGCCGTCGCGGTGTCGTCGTCGGTCCGGCGCTCGTCGTCCTCGCCGTCCTCATCGGTGAGGTCCTCGAGGTCGTCTCCCGACACGTCCGCATCGCTGACGTCGTCGGACTGGTCGTCTGAGTCGTCCCACTCGTCGACGGCGTCGTCGCTCGCGTCGACGTCCGAGTCCATCGGGTCGAGCTCCTCCGCGACCTCGAGCGGTTCGCCGGACCCGAGATCGTCGCGTCGAGGGTCGCTGTCGCCGAACATGTGCTGCCTCCGTGCCGAGTGGTTGGTTCGCCTGCGGTCACGCTACCGGGTCGAGGTCGGTGAGTCGTCGAGCAGGCGGTCGAGCGTCGCCGCCGCCCGACGCAGGTGCGCGGAAGGCACTCCCTCGTCGCGCGACGTCAGCAGGGCCGCCAGGCCCGCTCGCACCACCTCGATGGGGCCCGCGCTCCCCCGCTCGATGACGAGGTCCTCGCCGTCGAGGGCCACCCGGGCGGCGCCGCAGCGCCAGCCGCCGGCGTCGGCCACCGGGGCGGCATACGGCATCAGGAGCTCGGCGAGGGAGGCGATGACGTAGGTGGGCGACGACTCGCTCGCCACGACGTCGGAGGGTCGGTCGACTCCTGTGAGAACCCACGCCGAGTCGAGGCCGGTGGCCTCGGCGCCGACGATGTCGGTGCCGATCCGGTCGCCGACTGCGAGCGTCCTGGCAGCGACGGTGCCGAGGCGCTCGAGGGCGAGCCCGTAGAGCGGCGGGTGCGGCTTCCCGACGACGTCTGGACGTCGCCCGAGCACGGCGACGAGCAGCTCGATGTAGGCGCCGTTGCCCGGGGACTGCCCCCACGGCAGCGGCAGCGTCGCGTCGTCGTTCGTCGCGACCCACGGCAGGCCGGAGGAGAGGAGACGGGCCGCCGTCTCGAAGTCGCGCACGCGCAGCTCCTTGCCGAAGCCCTGGAGCACGGCCGCGACCTCGTCTGGTCCGGAGCGGGCATGGTCACGGGCGGCGGCCACGGGGACGAGGCCTGCGTCTCGCAGCGCCTCGACCACGCCCTCCCCACCCAGCGCGAGGACGGCGGCTCCCGGTGGGAGGTCGGTGGCGAGCCGGGCGGCCCCTGCCTGAGCGCTCGACACGACGTCGGATGCCGTCGCGGGAGCACCGAGGCCGGCGATCTGGGTGGCCACCTCGATCGGGACGCGGGAGGCGTTGTTCGTCGCGTAGACGACTCGGATCCCCCGAGCCACGATGTCCTGCAGGGCTTTCGGCGAACCCGGGACGGCATCCGCTCCGCGGTAGACGACACCGTCGAGGTCGCACACCACCCCGTCGTAGCCCGCGACCAGGGGCTGCGTCGATGTTTCCGTGTCCATGCGTCCTCCTGGGCCAGACCCTACGTCGGGAGCCGTCAGCGAGACCCGTCGGTCCGGAACGCAGAACGGGCCCGACCGAGGAGGTCGGGCCCGTTCCGGGTGGGGTACTCAGCGCTCGTCGTCACCGTCGGCGTGGGCGTCGTCGTCCGCGTCGTCGTCCGCGTCGTCATCCGCGTCGTCGTGGTCCTCGTCGTCAGCTTCCTCGTCGTCGTCCTGGTCGTCGGAGTCGTCGTCCGCGTCGACGTCGTAGAACTCGGGGCTGTCCTCGTCCTCGTCGCCGAGCAGATCGGTGACGTCGACACCGTCGAGCTCCTCGAGCCGCTCCGCCGCATCGGTCGTCAGCTCGTGGTCGGCATCCGCCGCCCGGGCGAACCAGTCACGTGCGACCTCGAGGTCGCCGGCGGCAAGCTTCGCGTCCGCGTAGGCATAGAAGAGCCGCGCCGCCGACGGGCGGTTCGGGTTGATCCGCTTGACCAGGTCGCTCAGACCGGCGACGGCGGCATCGAGCTGACCGAGGTCACGGCGGATCCCGGACACCACGATCGCCAGCTCGACACGGTCGTCGATCGCCAGGTTGGCAGCCTCGTCGGACTGGGCGAGCTCGAGCGCCTTGTCGTGGCGTCCGAGGGCACGCTCGCAGTCCACCATGAGCGGCAGCAGGTGACTCGAACCCGAGAGCCGGCGGACCGTGCGGAACTCCCCCAGCGCCCGCGCCCAGTCGCCGAGTCGGTACGCAACGAGACCGAGGGACTCACGGGCCGCCGGGACGCGTCCGGCGCGGCGCACGGCGGTCTCCGCGTGGGCCAGGGCTGCCTCGGGCTCGACGTCCAGCAGCTCAGCCACCATGACAAGGTGCTGGGCGACGCCCTCGGCGTTCTCCTTGGAGAGCGTGCGCAGCTGGTTCTTGACGCCCCGGTCCACCTCGTGGCCCGTGACACCCTCGCGGATGGCGGGCTCGGGCTTCCTCGGGGACTTCGGGGTCAGCCGAGCGCCACCGCGACGGTCGTCGTCCTGGGGACGACCCGATCCCCCTCGGGGGCGGTCGTCGAAACGTCGGGGACCACGGTCGCTGCCGCCGCCGGAGCGACGGTCGTCCGAGCGGTAACCGCCACGGTCATTGTTACCGCCGGAGCGACGGTCRTCSGAGCGGTAGCCACCACGGTCACTGCTGCCGCTGCTCGAGGGGCGGTAACCGCCGCGGTCACTGCCGCCGCCGGAGCGACGGTCGTCCGAGCGGTARCCRCCACGGTCATTGCTGCCGCCGCTGGAATGACGGTCGTCCGAGCGGTAGCCACCACGGTCATTGCTGCCGCCGCTCGAGGGACGGTAACCGCCGCGATCGCTGCCGCCGCCGGAGCGACGGTCATCGGAACGGTAGCCACCACGGTCGCTGCTGCCGCCGCCCGAGGGGCGGTAACCGCCGCGGTCCCTGTCGCTGCTGCCGCCGGAACGGCGATCGTCGGAGCGGTAGCCACCACGGTCACTACCGCCGCTGGAGCGACGATCATCCGAGCGGTAGCCTCCGCGGTCATCTCGACGCGGCCCCGACGATCGGGGTGCACCCGACCGGGGAGCCCCTGAGCTCCGGCCGGCGCCACTGCCTCGTGCGGGACCTCGCTGTCCGCCGTCGCGGTCGCGTCGGTCGCCTCGGCTGTCGTTGCCGTCCTGGTCACTCATGTTCATCATCCTTCCGCGCCGACCGCGGTCGGCGCCACCTCTGGTGTCGTCGAGCACAAAAAGAAAGAGCGCCCCAGTCGGATCAATGAAGTTCCGTCTGGGGCGCTCTGACAAAGTGTGTCCGGCTGCGTCCTACTCTCCCACACCGTCACCAGTGCAGTACCATCGGCGCTGAAGGGCTTAGCTTCCGGGTTCGGAATGGAGCCGGGCGTTTCCCCTTCGCTATGACAGCCGAAACTCTATGGAGATATCAATCAGTGGGTGGTGTTCCCGTTTGTATCTCGGGAACCGCACAGTGGACGCGTAGCATCTTTGTAAGTCAAGTTATCGGCTTATTAGTACCGGTCAGCTCCACACATTGCTGTGC
>NZ_JBFUEN010000013.1:0-134133 GCF_056403915.1 Terrabacter sp. P2_E3 | reverse complement strand
TGATCGGCACCCTGCACTTCCGCGTCGAGGAGGCACACCTGCCCTACTACCTCGACGAGTACACCTTCCGGTTCAACCGCCGCAACGCGAAGTCACGAGGACTGCTCTTCTATCGGCTGCTCGAGCAAGCCGTCGACACCGACCCGCACCCGCTCAAGGGCCTGCTCAAGCCAGAAACCGGCATACCGGACTTCACCTAAGCAGATATGCAGAACACCTGTTCGAATCGATGGTCAAGGGGTGGAGCAGGCCAGTCTCGTTGTCCGGCAGCATGATTGGCATTGCCGGATCATGCGCACTGTCATGCCTCGGCCATCGATGACCTGCCCCAGCTGTCGGCCCCCTTGTGCGTGTGCGCCTCCCGGAGGAACGTGCGGGGATGGATGTCGACCTGCACCAGCTGTTCGCTCGCGCCGCCGCCGAAGGGGCACGGCACCGCGCCACCGTCGCAGACCGGCCGGTGCAGCCAGCGGCCGATCGCGCCGCTCTGGCGGCAGCGTTCGGCGGCCCGCTACCAGCGAGGAGAACCGATCCCACCCGTGTCGTCGACGAGCTGATCGCCGCCGCGCGCCCAGGCCTCGTCGGCACCGTCGGTCCACGTTTCTTCGGTTTCGTCATCGGGGGAGCGTCAGCGGCAGCCACGGCCGCCGACCTGCTCGCCGCGGGCTGGGACCAGTGCGCCTACAACGAGGTCCTCTCACCCGCCGCGGCGGCGGCCGAACGTGCGGCCGGAGGCTGGGCCAAGCACCTGTTGGGAGTGCCCGAGTCCGCCTCGGTGGGTTTCGTCACCGGTGCCCAGGCCGCGAACACCGTGGGCCTCGCGGTCGGACGGCAGCGGGTGCTCGCCGACGTCGGGTGGGACGTCGCGCGGGACGGTCTCTTCGGTGCTCCCAGGATCGCCATCGTCGCGAGTGAGGAACGGCACGCCACGATCGACCGGGCCGCTCGGCTGCTCGGGTTCGGCACGGGCAGCATCGAGCCCGTCGCCGCCACCCCGCAGGGCGCCATCGACGTCGACCGTCTCCGAATCGCCCTCGAGTCCGTCGGCAGCCGGCCGGTGATCGTCTGCCTGCAGGCGGGCAACGTCAACACGGGGGCGTGCGACGACCTCAGGACCGCGACGACGATGGCGCACGAGCACGGCGCATACGTCCACGTCGACGGCGCCTTCGGACTCTGGGCGGCCGCGAGCCCCCGGACCGCCCATCTCGTCGACGGGGTCGAGCTCGCCGACTCGTGGGGCACGGACGCCCACAAGTGGCTCAACGTCCCCTATGACTGCGGACTAGCCTTCTGTGCCGACGCGGATCTGCACGCAGCCACGATGTCGTACGCGGCGGCATACCTCACCGGGTCGGGCGCGGAGTCCGACCACGTCCTCGGCGACCTGACGCCCGAGTCATCCAGACGGGCAAGGGGCTTCGCGGTCTGGGCCGCCCTGCGCGAGCTCGGCACCGAGGGTGTGGCCGAGCTCGTCGACCGATCCTGCGCCTTGGCGCTGCGCATGGCCCAGCGCCTCGCAGTCGGCGGTGCCACCGTGCACAACGACGTCGTGCTCAACCAGGTCCTCGTCAGCATCGGCGATCCCCGTCGCACGGACGCGATCGTCGAGGCCGTCCAGCGTGACGGCACGTGCTGGGTCGGCGCCACGACGTGGCACGGTCGGCGGCTCATCCGCGTGTCGGTGTCCAACGCCACGACCAGCGAGCACGACATCGACATCTCCGCCGACGCCATCCTGCGTGCCGCCGGAGCCGAGTCCCCAGCGGACGTCCAGCAGAATCCCAGCCCCTCCTGACCGATTCTTGACCCGTGCATCCGTAGCCGCCCGGTCCTCCGACTCGTTGGACCCGACGAGCGAGGTCCTCGTGCCCTCTCTCGACGGTCCTCGGACCGGACACCTCGGGGGTGTCATCCACCTCGGATCAAGGAGCTGCACCCATGCTGCCGACCTTTCCCTCGCGGGCCCGCTCCCGCTTCCGCGCCGGCGCCCGCGGCAGAGCCGTCCCGCTCATCGCTGCCGCGGGCCTCGTCGCCGCCCTGGGGGTGGCCGCCCCCGCGCTGGCCGCCACACCGACCGGGGGAGCCGTCACCGACACGAGCACCAGCGTCCGGTGGACCGCCGGTCCCTTCGTCGCCCCCAACGTCACCGGGACGACGGGCGACGTGACGTGCGGGCCCGGGCTCTGCGACGACTTCGCGCTGCACGTGTCGACCCCGAGCGGCTACGGGGAGACCCACCAGCTGACGGTCAAGGTGGGCTGGGCCAATGCTGCTGCCGACTTCGACATCTACCTGCTCGACCGGAACGGCTCGGTCGTGGCGTCGTCCGCCTCGAGCGCGGACCCCGAGACCATCGTCGTGGCACCGACCAGCGGCGACTACACGGTGAGGGTCGTGCCGTATGCCCCGCTCGGTGAGTCCGTCACGGGCACGGCGACCCTGACCGACGTCCCGGCCAACCCCGCGCCGAGCACGGCCACGCCGCCGACCTACAGCCAGTACGGCGCACCCCAGTCGTTCGGGCGCGCGCACGACGCGGGCGAGCCGTCGATCGGCAGCAGCCACACGACCGGTTCGACGTTCTACCAGGCCCTCTACGACACGTACCGGGCGACGTGGGACGACAGCGTCACGCCGTCCGCGGTGACGTGGTCGGACGTCTCCGCGAAGCCGGCCAACGGCTGCGCGACGGGCGGATCGACGTCGCTCGACCCGATCGGCTTCACCGACCCGGCGACCGGGCGCGTCTTCGAGAGCCAGCTCGCCGGCAAGACCTCGCTCATGTGCTACTCCGACGACGAGGGCGCCACGTGGTCGCCCAGCCAGGGCGGCGGCCTCAACTCGGGTGTCGACCACCAGACCGTGGGTGGAGGTCCCTACTCACCGAACGGCGTCGGTGCGCTGCCGACGTCGAGCTACCCGAACGCCGTCTACTACTGCAGCCAGGACATCGCGGACGCCAACTGCGCCTCGAGCCATGACGGCGGGGTCACCTTCGGACCCGCCATCCCGATGTACTCGCTCCTCGACTGCGGTGGCCTGCACGGTCACGTCAAGGTGGCCCCGGACGACGGCACGGTCTATGTCCCCAACAAGTCGTGCGGCGGCAACCAGGCGGTCGCGGTCTCCGAGGACGGCGGCACGACGTGGTCGGTCCGCAAGGACCCCGCCAGCACCGCCGGCGACTCGGACCCCAGCGTCGGCATCGGCTCCAAGGGCACGGTCTACATGGGCTACCAGGCCGCGGACGGGACCCCCCGAATCGCCGTGAGCCGCGACAAGGGCAAGACGTGGACCGACGACCAGAACGTCGGCGCGGGCCTCGGGGTCCACAACACCGTCTTCCCCGCCGTCGTGGCCGGTGACGACGACCGCGCCTCCTTCGCCTTCATCGGCACGACCACCGCCGGGAACTACCAGGACGCCACGACCTTCAAGGGCGACTGGCACCTCTACGTCGCGACGACGTACGACGGCGGCAAGAGCTGGGTCACCGTCGACACGACGCCCGGCGACCCCGTCCAGCGTGGCTCCATCTGCACGGGTGGCACCACGTGTGGCAACGACCGCAACCTCCTCGACTTCATGGACGTCACGGTCGACCGGACCGGCCGGGTCGAGGTCGGCTATGCCGACGGGTGCACCGGTGCCTGCGCGCAGCCGGGCGGCGCCCAGAACTTCGATGCCTATGCGACCATCGCGCGCCAGCAGGCGGGCAACACGTTGTATGCCGCCTACGACGCCCTGCCGAACATCACCCCGACCTCCTTGTCCGTCACGAAGGCCGGCGGCCTCTATGCCGCGTCGACGACCGTCGCCAACCCGGGCAAGGCCGCCGCCCGGGGCGTCACGACGCGACTCCGCGTCGACGGGGTCAACGTCGCCACCTCGTCGCCGGTCGACGTCCAGCCCGGCCGCTCGGCGGCCGTCACGTTCCCCGGCGTCCGTCTCGGCAAGGGCACGCACGTCGTCGCCGTCGTCGTCGACCCGGACGGACGCATCCGGGAGTCCGACGAGGCTGACAACGAGCGCCGGCTCCAGGTGACGAGATGAGACGGCTCAACGAGCGGTCGGGACCTCGCGTCGCCTTCGCCGCCGGGGCGCTCGTCACGGCGCTCGTCCTCGCCGGCTGCGAGAACGACGAGCTGGAGTCGGCCATGGCGGCGCAACCGAGCTCGAACAGCGCGGCCCTCGTCTGCGCGAAGGACGCCAAGCCGGTGACGCTGCCGGCGTCGTTCCCCGCGAGCGCGGCCGTGCCGGATGGGTACGTCGTGACGGGCGTCGAGGCCCGCAGCGCCGGTCGCACGGTCGTCACCGCGGTGTCGCCCAAGCCGTTCAAGCAGACGCTCGCCGACATGCAGACCGCCTACTCGACCCGTGGGTGGTCGGCGTCCGAGGGTGAGGTGGAGGAGCGGGACGCCGAGTCCAACTTCGACGGCAACGGGCTCCGCGGCCGGTGGGCCATCCGCGAGATCCCCGACTGCACCGACAACACCTCGGTGAGTGTGCTCATCGGCACCTGACACCCGGTCGGCGGCGGGAGAGCCCGCCCGCCGCCGACCTGTCTGAGCAGTCACAACTCCCTGCCGACGCACGCCCGACGCGGGACGATGGGAGTGGCCGGAGCATGCGGCCCCGACCGCCGTGGAAGGGGAGAGCGATGAGCGCCGCAGTCAGCTCGACGAACGAGTCGACCCACGAGTCGACCGACGAGACGATGGACCCCGGCATCGTCGTGGGCTACGACGGGTCACCGGGAGCACGCCTCGCCCTCGACTGGGCCGTCGAGACCGCGAAGCGAGACGACCGCCAGCTGACGCTGCTGCACTGCGTCGGGCTGACGATGACGCCGACCTTCCGCGCCTACGACCCCGGGGTCCAGGCGCACGCGTACGACGAGATGTCGCGAGGCGTCCTGGCGGAGGCCATCGACATCGCCACGAAGACACTGGACCGCAAGGACGTCCACCCGCTGAGCGTCATCGGCGGCGCCGCCGCCGAGCTCGTCGGCATCTCAACCCGGGCCGACCTCGTCGTCACCGGGTCACGCGGTCACGGGGCAGTCTCCGGTGGCCTGCTGGGCTCGACGGCGTATGCCGTCACGGCCCACGCCCACTGCCCCGCGGTCGTGGTCCGTGGGTCCTCCGTGATCCACGCGGGTCCGTCGCACCCTGTCGTCGTCGCCTTCGACGACTCCAAGAAGTCCCAGAAGGCGCTCGAGACCGCCGTGCAGATCGCCACGGCCGCGGAGGCGTCGCTGCACATCGTCGCCGTCGACAACGTGGGTGGCCTCGAGGCCTGGCCGGAGACCGACACGATCCTGGGTCGCGAGGAGATGATCGACCAGATGCACCTCCACGTCGGCCAGCTGCTGCGCGACGTCGCGGAGGACGCACGACGCGCTCACCCAGGGCTCGACGTGCAGACCACCGTCCTCGGTGGCGGAGCCGGTGCAGCAGTCGCCGCCTACGCCGTGGACGTGAGGGCCGGCCTCATCGTCATGGGGTCTCGAGGTCACGGGGGCTTCACCGGAATGCTGCTCGGCTCGGTCAGCCACCGGGTCGTCCACGACGCGCCGTGCCCCGTCATGGTGATCCGCTGACGCGGCCGATGACTCGACGTCACTGGTGGTCAAGGGAACTCGCATCCAGGATGTCGGACCGGCCTGCGGCCAGATCGTCGTGGGCTACGACGGGTCCCCGGCCTCGCAGTGTGCCCTGGTCTGGGCCGCGGCGGTCTCCCGCGCTCTCGACGACAGCCTGAAGATCGTCCATGCCGTCGAGCTCGACCTGGTGCCGAGCCGGCGCGGCTACGCGTTGCGCCCGCTGAGCCCCTCGCTGGAGATGGTGGCCCAGACGATCGTCGGCGGTCCGTCGACCTGGCCCGGCCCAGCGCTTGCCCGAGGGCGGGTGCGTGCGGTCCATGCCGTCGGTGGGCCGGCCCCCGCGCTGGTCGATGCCTCGATGTCCGCCGAGCTCGTCGTGCTGGGGACCCGCGGCCGGGGACGTGCCCGCACCGCGCTCATCGGCTCCGTCTCCTACGCGGTCGTCGCCCATGCGTACTGCCCCGTCGTCGTCCTGCACGACCTCGTCCGCTTCTCGTCCGACGCGAGCGGTGACGCGCGGGTCCCGGGTCCGGGCGGCGAGGTCGTCTGCGCCATCGCCGGCGGGGACGGGGAGGAGCACGCTGCGCGCGTGGAGCGGATCGTGTCCGCCGCGACCCGCATCGCTGTCGCCTGCAGTGCGTCGCTGCGGCTCGTCACCGTCACACGTGGAGGCGTCAGTGACGCTGCGAGACAGAGGATTCCGTATGCCGTCGCCTCCCTGACCTCACGGCACCCGGCGCTCGTGGTCACCGTCGAGATCCTCACCGGCGACCCCGTCACGGCACTGGCGGAGGCCACGCGGCATTCCGGACTGCTCGTCGTCGGTGCGCCACTCCGAGGTGGGGCCACTGCCGTGCTGTCCGGGCAGGCTTCCTACCGGCTCATCCGCGACGCGACCTGCCCGGTCATGCTCGTGCCCTGATGGGATGCGTCATCCGCCAATGCCGGTCAGGGGCTCGGCCGAGCGGGTAGAGCCTTCGCGAGCTCTTCGGCCAACCGCGTCACCTTCTTCTCGGCCGCAGCTTCGACAGCCCGGGCCTTGGCATCGCTCGCCCCTTGGGGGTAGGTGAAACGGAGAGAGATCATGAACGGCTGCCGCGCGCGTGTGCCGGCCCGCCATCCGTCGAGCCTCGTGTTCACGGGAATCCAGGCGGAGACCTCGCCCGGGGTCATGTCGACCCGCGCCCCGGTGGTTCCGTTGGCCGCGAATCGGCGGTCGACTGAGCCCCCTGTCCTGACCATCACGTCTGGGCTCTGAAAGGCGTATCGCGGCTTTGCCAGCCACCACGAACAGGTGTCCTCGTCGGGCGTCGGAACCACCAGCGCCGACTGTGCCCCCGTCACCTTCTGGACTGTGATCCGGCCCAAGGACTGACAGGCCTTGGCGGAACTGGGTCCGTCCGGCGGGTAGGACCCCGTGGCAGCAGGGGAGACGACGGACCCGAGTTGAGCTCCGAGGTTGCTGAAGAGGTGCGGACCCACGTGGCTGAACGCCCACAGGGCAATCAGGCCGACGAGCGCGGAGACCACCGATCCGCGGCGGCGCGGCCGACGTCGAGCACGTCCGCGCTGTCGCGGTCGGGAGGTGTCGCGGACCATGACCGGTGACGGCGTTCGACGAGCCGTCGATCGTTCGGCCCCGAGGACGTCGGCGACCGTCAGCACGTCCGGGTCTGTGCCCGCAGGTTCCGTCGATGCCGACGGATAGGTGTGGGCGACTCTGCGGGACAGCAGGTCCGTGCCCTCGGTCCCGGGGGCCTGGGGTTGGGCGAGGAGCCAGGCAGCGAGGCCGTCGAAGGGGATGATCTCGACCCCTCGCACGCGCTGTCTCTGAAAGGACGTGGAGTGCCCACCCGCCAGGGCGATGACGGGGACGACGGGAAGGCCGAGCGTCTTCTCCATCTCACCGGCGAAGCGCGCCACGGCGTCGAGCTCGCGTCCCTTGGGTGAGCTGCTGCTCGTGTGTTGCCACAGGTTCCCGTCGTGGACGCTGGTGCCACCGGCCCAGTTCTTCGTGTCGACGAGGTAGAGGCCCGACGGTCCGATGACGATGTGGTCGAGGTTCGTCCGGGTGCGTCCCGGACGCAGGAGACGGTCGTGGTGGACGTGCCACCCGGGCGGCAGGACGTCCAGTGCGGCAGCCACTCGACGCTCGCCGTCGGCACCGGCTGACCAGGCTCCGGCCTGCGCCTCGAGAGCGTCCGCGTGGGCGCGCCTGCGCGGCCTGATTCCTGAGCTCATCGGCGCGCGACTGCGCCGACCCACCTGCTGCCATCCGAGCCCCCTGCGCCCCTGTCGCCGGTGACTCTAGGCACGGCGTGGTGGGTCCCGGGCCCGAATCGGTGCAACTCGCAGAGAATTCGGGTCCCGGGACCGGGCCACACGGCATACGGCCTCGTGAGAGGCGACGAAGGCGTCAGCCCGAGGGCGGGCGCTGGAAGCCGGGGCGCCCGGCGGTGCCGGCGGCGCGTTCGACCGAGCGGCCGAAGCTGCTGGCGGCCGCCCCGAGCGTGCTCGACCCGCGGTCGCCGAGCGCGGGTGGCACGACGACGACAGGGCAGTGCGCTGCGCGCACGAGACGGCTGCCGAGCCAGCGCGCGCCGACCTCGGTCGAGTGACCGGCGTCGATGACGACGAGGTCTGCGCCGCGGCTCTCCTCGACGAGGACGGCGCGACGCTTGCCCGCCACGACGCGCGTCTCGACGAGGTGGTCGCGGCCGAGGACGTGCGCGACGTCCTCGGCCAGGCGTGACTGCTCCGCAGAGAGGGCGCTGTCGTCGGAGACGACCGACGGCACGCGGCCGCCGGTCGCCGTCTCGGGTGCGTGCGGGCGCCAGGCCCGGACGGCCACGACGCGTCCACCGCGCGCCGCGGCCTGCTCGACGGCCCAACGAAGGGCACCGGGGGAGCCGCTCGTCGGGCTCACGCCGACGACGATCGTGGGCTGGCGCCCCAGGTCCGCGACGTTCATGCCGCGGCCCCCGACTCCTCCGAGACCTTGCTCAGCGGGTCGGCGACGTCCTCGAGGGACTTCTGCTCCGCGTCGATCCCGATCGCCAAGGCCACGGCTCCGCCGATGATCATGATCACCGCACCGGCGACGTAGCCCCACGTGAGCGGGCCGCGGTCCTTGCCCTCGCCGATGAGGGCGCCGTAGAGCACGGGCGCGACGGCGCCGGCGCACTGGGCGACGACGAAGAAGTAGCTGATCGCCTGGCCGCGCACCTCGAGCGGGAAGATCTCGCTCACGGTGAGGTAGGCCGCGGACGCTCCGGCCGACGCGAAGAAGAACGACACGCACCAGAAGATCGTGTGCGTCGTCGCGGTGAGGATCTCGGCATGGAAGGCCCAGGCCGACACGAGCAGGACGAGCCCCGCGATCGTGTAGGTGCTGAAGATCATCTTGCGACGCCCGATGGTGTCGAAGAGATGACCGAGCAGCAGCGGCCCGAGGAGGTTGCCGGCCGCGAACGGCAGGAAGTAGAGCGACGTCTGGGCCTTGCTGATGCCGTAGAAGTTCGTCAGGACCAGGGCATAGGTGAAGAAGATCGCGTTGTAGAGGAAGCTCTGCGTGACCATCATCGTCAGGCCGAGAACTGTGCGCCGCCCGTACCGCCGGACGAAGACGTCCCACAGCACCTTCGGCCCCATGCGGTCCTCGGCCTTGACGAGAATCGCCTTGCTGTCGTCGACCTCCGGGATCTCGCCGCCCTCGCGACGCACCCGCTCCTCGATCTCGTCGACCGTGCGCTCGGCCTCCTCCGCGCGACCGTGGGTGAGCAGCCAGCGCGGGCTCTCCGGGATGTGCCGGCGCAGCCAGATGATCGACAGGCCGAGGATCGGGCCGATGAAGAACGCCAGGCGCCAGCCGACGTTCTCGGCGACGTTGTCGGGGTTGAGCAGGTAGAGGTTCGCGAGCGCCCCGAAGAACGCGCCGAACCAGTACGTCCCGTTGATCGCGATGTCGACGCGACCGCGGAAGCGCGCGGGGATCAGCTCGTCGATGGCCGAGTTGATCGCGGTGTACTCACCACCGATGCCCATGCCGGCGACGAACCGGCAGACCCACAGGAACCACATGTTCGGTGAGAGGCCGGCCAGGCCCGATCCGATCAGGTAGATGACCAGGGTGATGATGAACAGCTTGCGGCGCCCGAGCCGGTCAGTGAGGCGACCGAACGTCAGCGCTCCGACCACCTGGCCGACGAGGTAGACCGTGCCCGTCAGCCCCACCTGCGTGGCGGACATGCCGAGCGTCTTCTGGAAGCCCGACTCGGACACGATCTGGATCTCGAGTCCGTCGAGGATCCACGACACCCCGAGCCCGAGAACGACCGACCAGTGGAACTTCGTCCACGGGAGCCGGTCCATGCGGGCGGGCACCAGACTCCTGATGGCACCGTCCGTGCGTTGTGCGACAGCCTCGCTCATCCCCATCTCCTTCGATCCGAATCGCTGTGAACCGTCGGGTCAGGGCGCGCGGCGCCGCGTCCTCACCGCCGGAGTCCGTACCCCGTGGCCCGGCACGACGAACGTGCTTCGTGACGGTTTGCCCCGGTGCCCTCCCGAGTGCGTATGCCGTCGGGTGGTCCCACGCCGTCCCGCTGGGTACGTCAGATGACGGGGGCACAGTCGCCCTCCCTCGACAGCGCAGGAGGAACGACATGCCGGCCAGGAAGCCAACGCGCGGAAGCACGGACCTGCCCTCGACCCTCGAGCGGTCGTCGAAGAAGGCGCAGGAGACGTGGCTCGCGACGCATGACGCCGCGGTCGAGCAGTACGGCGAGGGCGAGCGAGCCCACCGCACGGCGTTCGCCTCGCTCAAGCACTCCTTCGAGAAGGTCGGCGACCACTGGGAGGAGAAGGCCGAGAAGGGACCGAGCGACCGCCAGGCCGAACGCCGCGGTGCCGAGGCCAGGGCCCACCGCGACGACGGGGACTCGGCCGGCGGGGTCGACGCCAACGCCTCGAAGCAGCACCTCTACGACATCGCCAAGCGCCTCCAGGTGTCGGGGCGCTCCACCATGAGCAAGGCCGAGCTCGTAGAGGCGATCCAGCGCGCCAACGACCGCGCCACGGCCGCCGCGCGGGACTCGACCTGAGGAGTCCTCGACTCGAGTCCTCCACTCGCACGGGAGAATTCGCTCGCGGAGACCGCAAACGCCCGAATCGTTCCCAGCGATCGTCGAGCAGACTCTCAGGCTCCTGAGAAGGCCGGTGCCGACGACCCGACAGCCCTAGCGTGGACAACTGGGCCGCCACAGGAGTCGGCCCGGAGCGGTGGGACGCACACGCCGCCACCGCGGAGGAGAGCACCATGTCCGTGTCACGAAGGGGTGGATCTCGGGGGACTGCAGTACTCGGGGCGGTCGCGGTCGTCGCGGCCGCCGCACTCGCGACCGGGGTGGCGTCGGCCGACGCCTCCACGACCGGCGCGAGCTCGACCTATCTGGTCGTCTACAAGGAGAAGACCTCCACGAGCGGCGCGGGCAGCGCCGTCGCCGCAGCGGGCGGTCAGGTCGTCGCGACCTACGCCCCCATCAGCGTCGTCGTCGCGCGGTCGGCCAGCCCCGACTTCGCCGCGAAGATGCGTCGGGTCACGGGTGTCGAGGGCGCCGTCGCCACGACGAGGTTCGCCACCGCCGTCGACGGCGGAGCGGTCTCGGCCGACACCGCAGCCGCGACCACGACCCAGACCACCGCGAACGGGGCAGCACTCCCGGGCCTCAACGACTCGCTGTCGGGGCTGCAGTGGGACATGACCCAGATCAAGGTCGGTGAGGCACACGCCATCAGCACCGGTGACCCCTCGATCCTCGTGGGAGACATCGACACCGGCCTCGACTACACGCACCCGGACCTCGCGGCGAACGTCGACTCCGGCGCGAGCGCCAACTGCGTCAGCGGAGTGGCAGAGCCCGGCGCGGCGGCGGCTGCCGACGACAACGGTCACGGCACGCACACGGCCGGCACGATCGCCGCCGCCGCGAACGGCATCGGCATCGTCGGGGTGGCACCGAACGTGAAGATCGCCGGCATCAAGGCCGGCAACGCCGCCGGCTTCTTCTTCCCCGAGGCCGTCGTCTGCTCGTTCATGTGGGCGGCCGACCACGGCGTCGACGTGACGAACAACAGCTACTTCGCCGACCCGTGGCTCTTCAACTGCCGCAACGACGCCGAGCAGCGGGCCATCTGGACCGCCGAGCGTCGCGCCATCAAGTACGCACAGAACAAGGGTGTGCTCGTCGTCGCGGCCGCGGGCAACCAGGCCGACGACCTGTCGCACCCGACCCTGGACGCGACGAGTCCCGACGACACGAACCCGGTGCTGCGGACGATCAGCAACGCGTGTGCCGTCGTCCCGACCGAGGTGCCGGGCGTCGTGGGCGTCAGCGCCACGGGCAACCAGCAGATGAAGTCGTTCTACTCGTCCTACGGCATCTCGGCGGTCGACGTCGCGGCGCCGGGCGGCGACTCCATCCTGCAGCTGACGCCCGCCGCTCCCAACGGCCGGGTGCTCTCGACCTGGCCCGCGGCGCTCCTCACGGTGACGTGCCTGCCGGCACGCCGCCTCGTCGATGCGAGTGGCGCGACGTACTGCTACCAGCAGGGCACGTCGATGGCCTCCCCGCACGCCGCGGGCGTGGCGGCGCTCATCGCCAGTGTCACCGGCGACACCGGTGGTGCGCTCGCAGCCGATCTGCAGCGTGCGACGAACCCGATCGCGTGCCCCGCGGACGTCTCGCCGTACGCCTTCTTCCCGGGCGTCGACGACGGTGCCGCACAGCGGTGCCAAGGCGGCCGCGGCCAGAACGGCTGGTTCGGCTCTGGGGAGGTGGACGCGCTCAAGGCCGTCGGCTGACCCACCACGCAGTCCGCCGGGCCGGGTCGCTCGACCCGGCTCGGCGGCATACGCCATCGGGGACGCCTGCCCTGTCTGAGTGGTCACAAAGGACCTGCGGCGTCCGGGCCCGGCGGGACGATGGAGGTGGACGGAGCAGAGGCCCGGCCATGTGAACGAGAGAAGGGGAGCACCATGAACGGCCAGGTGCGGACCACGAACGGGATCGTCGTCGCCTACGACGGTTCGGCATCATCACAGCTCGCGCTCGAGTGGGCCGCGGAGACGGCTCGGCAGCAGGGCAAGCACCTGACCCTGGTGCACAACGTCAACCTGGCCGCCACCCCCGCCTTCCCGGCGATGGACCTCTCCGAGATCGAGCCCTCGCTCGAGCACGCCGCCAAGGCGATCGTCGACGAGGGTGCGGTCCGCGCCGGCGCCACGCTCGACGCCTCCCAGGTGACGACGCAGTACTGGCTCGGCAGCCCCGCCGCCCAGCTCGTCGAGATGTCGAAGGACGCCGCCCTGGTCGTCGTCGGCAGTCGCGGGCGCGGGCGCATCCTGGCCGGGCTGCTCGGCTCGACGTCGTATGCCGTCGCCGCGCACGCGCACTGCCCCGTCGTCGTCGTGCGCGGACCGGAGGGCAAGACCCCCGACGACGTGCCGATGCCGCCCCGTCCCGGGCGCGGGCACGACGTCGTCGTCGGCATCGACGACTCGGACGCCGCGATGCGGGCCGTCGACGCGGCCGTCGAGGTCGCCGAGCGCGAGGGGGCCGTGCTGCACATCGTGCGCGTCGCGCACTCGCCGTCGATGGAGGCCTGGACGTACGTCGAGACCGCCAAGGGCGGGACGGAGGAGACACACGCGATCCGCGACAACGCCGAGCAGTCCGTGCTGCGCGCGGCCGAGCGCGTGCGGGCGCTGCACCCGAAGGTCATCGTCACGACGGAGGTGCTCTACGGTGACCCGGGCCAGTCCCTCGCCGACCTGGGCTCGACGGCAGGGATGATCGTCGTCGGCTCACGGGGGCACGGCGGGTTCACGGGCATGCTGCTCGGGTCGGTCAGCCACCGCGCCATCCACGACGCGGCCTGCCCCGTCATGGTCGTCCGCTGAGCGACGGCGTCGAGCGTCGGCGACGGCGTCGTCGGCGCCTGACCTCTCGGCCCGGGCGCCGGGCTCAGGCGTCGAGGGCCTGCGCGAAGCGGCCGAGGGCGTCGTCCCAGCGGGACTTGTCGCCGGCGCCGTCCTCGGCGATGCCCTGACCCTCGTGGTAGAGGTCGACGCGCGTGCCGTCACCGTCCGGTTTGAGCTGCAGGTCGACGATGCTGAGCGGGCCGTCCGCATGGGGGTGCCACGACACGCGTACCTGTTCCATCGGGTGGTAGCTGCGCACGACGCCATGGGGACCGTCGGAGCTGTGCCACGACTCGCCCTTGTTGCCGAGCGTGACGCCGGGGCCGAGGAGCGCCTCGGTGCCGCGGGCGCTGATGAGGTGCTGCCACACCCGGTCGACGGGCGCGCCGACGGTCAGGCTCGAGTGCACGCCCGCGGGAGATCCTTCGAGCTCGGCATCCTCCGCGTTCTCGGGGATCGACTGCGTTGAACTGCTCATGGGCACCTCCGGGTCGTACGGACCGGCCCCCTGATGGGGCCGGACCCACCACAGACAGTCGACCAAAGACTGGCCCGGAAGACAATGGGTGAAGGCCCCCTCTTCGGTCCGCATCGGGCCTAGCCTCGGGAGCATGATCGACCACTTCGGCGTCAACTGCTCCGACCTCGAGGCCAGCGCTCGCTTCTACGACGCGGTGCTCGGCGTCCTCGGCTACACCCGGCAGATGGACGTCGGCGTGGCCATCGGCTACGGCACCGAGGGTCACCCGGACTTCTGGATCAGCCGATGGCAGGGGACCGAGCCCAACCGCGAGATGCACTGCGCGTTCCAGGCCGACGGCGTCGACGCGGTGCGGGCCTTCCACGCCACGGCACTCGCGCTCGGTGCCGAGTCGCTGCACGAGCCGCGCCTGTGGCCGGAGTACCACCCCGGCTACTACGGCGCCTTCGTGCGCGACCCCGACGGCAACAACGTCGAGGCCGTCTTCCACCGCGCGGGTCCCGACGCCTGAGGCGCCGTCGCCGCGCGGTCAGCCGGTGAAACCGGCGCGCCGCAGGGCGTCGGCCATGGCGCCGTCGGCAGGAGCCTCTTTGCGGGGGCGGTTGCCCTGGCCCGTCTGGCTCTGACCACGGCCCTGGCCGCCGCGGCCCTGACCACCGCGCTGCTGGCCTCCCTGCCCCTGACCCGTTCGCTCCTTCGGGGCGCCGGGGGTCACCTCGTCGTCGAGGCGCAGGGTCAGCGAGATCCGCTTGCGGGGCACGTCGACCTCGAGGACCTTGACCATGACGACGTCGCCGGACTTCACGACGTCGTGCGGGTCGCGCACGAAGCTCTTGGAGAGCGCCGAGACGTGGGCCAGGCCGTCCTGGTGGACGCCGATGTCGATGAACGCACCGAAAGCCGCGACGTTGGTCACGACGCCCTCGAGCGTCATCCCCGGCTTGAGGTGCTTGATCTCCTCGACGCCGTCCTTGAAGGTCGCCGTCTTGAAGGTCGGTCGCGGGTCGCGCCCGGGCTTGTCGAGCTCGCTGATGATGTCGGTGACGGTCGGCAGGCCGAAGCTGTCGTCGACGTAGTCGGCGGGCCGGATCGACTGCAGCGCAACGGTGTTGCCGATGAGCGAGGTCAGCTTCTGCCCGGTCGACTCGAGCATGCGCCGGACGACGGGATAGGCCTCGGGGTGCACGGCCGACGCATCCAGCGGGTCGTCGCCGCCCGGGATCCGGAGGAAGCCGGCCGCCTGCTCGAACGCCTTCGGCCCGAGGCGCGGCACGTCCTTGAGGGCCTTGCGCGTGCGGAACGGTCCGGTCGCGTCACGGTGCGCGACGATGCTCTCGGCGAGACCGGGGGTGATGCCCGAGACGCGGGTGAGCAGGGGAGCCGACGCCGTGTTGACGTCGACGCCGACGGCGTTGACGCAGTCCTCGACGACCGCGTCGAGCGAGCGCGAGAGGGCCGTCTGGCTGATGTCGTGCTGGTACTGACCGACGCCGATCGACTTCGGGTCGATCTTGACGAGCTCGGCGAGCGGGTCCTGCAGGCGCCGCGCGATCGACACGGCGCCGCGCAGCGACACGTCCATGCCGGGCAGCTCCTGCGACGCGAACGCCGACGCGGAGTAGACCGAGGCGCCGGCCTCGGAGACGACGGCCGACGTCAGCTTCAGCTCGGGGTGCGCCTTGATGAGGTCCGCGGCGAGGCGATCGGTCTCGCGCGATGCGGTGCCGTTGCCGATGGCGATGAGGTCGACCGAGTGTTCCTTGGCAAGCCTGGCGAGGGTCGCGAGCGAGCGGTCCCACTGGTGTTGCGGGACGTGCGGATAGATCACCTCGGTCGCGACGACGCGGCCGGTCCCGTCGACGACGGCGACCTTGACGCCGGTGCGAAAGCCCGGGTCGAGACCCATCGTGGCCCGCGCACCGGCGGGGGCAGCGAGCAGCAGGTCGCGCAGGTTGGCCGCGAAGACGCGTACGGCCTCCTCCTCGGCCGCTCGGCGCAGCTGCATCCGGGCGTCGATGCCGAGGTGGACGAGGATCTTCGTGCGCCAGGCCCAACGGACGGTGTCGGCGAGCCACTGGTCGGCGGGTCGCCCGGTGTTCTCGATGCCGAAGCGCCGAGCGATGGCGCGTTCGTATGCCGTCGGGCCGGGCGGCTGCTCGGCCGCCGGGTCCTCGGGGTTGATCTCGAGCGAGAGGACGTCCTCCTTCTCGCCGCGGAAGAGGGCGAGGATGCGGTGCGAGGGCAGCTTGGCGAGGGGTTCGGCGAAGTCGAAGTAGTCGGAGAACTTCGCGCCCTCCTCCTCTTTGCCGGAGCGGACGCGCGAGCCGACGTGGCCCTGCTTCCAGACGCGCTCGCGCAGGTCACCGATGAGGTCTGCGTCCTCGGCGAAGCGCTCGACGAGGATCGCGCGGGCGCCGTCGAGAGCGGCGGCGGCGTCGGCGACCTCACGGTCGGCGTCGACGAAACGCGTTGCAGCGGTGGCGGGGTCGGTGCGGGGGTCGCCGAGCAGCAGCTCGGCGAGTGGCTCGAGTCCTGCCTCGCGGGCGATCTGCGCCTTGGTGCGGCGCTTCGGCTTGAACGGGAGGTAGATGTCCTCGAGGCGCGCCTTGGTCTCCGCGGCGAGGATCTGCGCGCGCAGGGTGTCGTCGAGCTTGCCCTGCTCAGCGACGGAGGCGAGCACGGCAGCGCGTCGCTCCTCGAGCTCGCGGAGGTAGCCGAGACGCTCCTCGAGCGTGCGCAGCTGGGCGTCGTCGAGGCCGCCCGTGACCTCCTTGCGGTAGCGCGCCACGAAGGGCACCGTCGAGCCGCCGTCGAGCAGGCCCACGGCCGCGGCCACCTGTCCGTCGCGGACACCGAGCTCCTCTGCGATGCGACGTTCGATGGACGGCACCTTCACCTGCACGCTCACGGGGGCTGAACTCCTAGACGTCGACGACACACCGGGGTCACGCATTCTGCCGTGCGAGCCCGATCGCCCCTCGGGCGGGCCTCATGGACGACCCTGCTCGTGTCGAGGTGCGGGGGTGGCAGTCGCTCCTCGTTCTTTCTCGGGGATGGGCCATCGCGGCGCTGCCGAGCCGTCCCGGTGGCGCTCGTACCAGTCGACGGCGCGGAGCACCCCGAGGTCGTCGAAGCGTCGCCCGGAGACCTGCAGGCCGATGGTGCGCCCGTCCGCGGTGAAACCGCAGTTCACCGATGCCGCGGGCTGACCGGACATGTTGTAGGGCACCGTGAAGCCGATGTGCGCCATGCCTTCGTCGTCGTCGCCCCACGGCATCGGCCACGCTGCCGGAAACGCCGTCATCGGTGCGACGGGGGAGAGCACGAGGTCGAAAGGCTCGGTGGCGGCGATCGTGGCCTGCTGGAGAGACATGATGCTGGCGTAGTCGCGCATGACGGACGGCCCGTCGACGTCGCGTACGGCGAGCACCCACCGCCGGATGAACGGGAGCACCCGCTCGCGGGCCTCCGGTGTCAGGGCGTCGAAGTCGGTGAGCGAACGCATCCGCCAGAACTCGTCGAGATCCCGCAGCATCCTCGGCGCCATGAACGGGGCCAGGGGCACCACCTCCGCCCCGGAGCCGGCGAAGAGCGCGGCGGCATCCTCGACCGCGTGCGCCACGACGGGGTCGACCGGCAGCCCGCACCCGGCATCGAGCAGCAGACCGATGCGCAGACGGGAGACGTCGAGGGGGTCTTGGGGCAGCACGGCGGCGAGGTCGGCGGGCGGGAGGCTCGTCCAGTCCCGCGGGTCGGGGCGGCTGATCACCGACAACAACAGCGCCGCGTCTGCGGCCGACCGCACGAGGGGGCCGGCCACTCGGCCGAGGTACGGGGCGTCGAGGGGGACGCGTCCGGCGCTCGGCTTGAGGGTCGTCAGGCCGAGCCAGGTGCCCGGCAGACGGATCGAGCCGCCGATGTCGGTGCCGACGTGCAGCGGCCCGTAGCCGCCAGCGGCGGCGGCACCGGCGCCCGAGCTCGAGCCCCCCGTCGTCAGGGAGGGGTCCCACGGCGAACGGGTGATGCCGTGCAGGCTCGAGACGCCCGAGCTGAGCATGCCCCAGTCGGGCATCACCGTGGAGCCGAGCACGACGCCGCCGGACTCCTCGATCCGCTCGACGACCGGGCTGCTCCGGGTCGGGACGACGGGCTCGACGCCGGCGTTGCCGGAGGGCATCGGGACGCCGGCGCGACCGAGGTTCTCCTTGATCGTCACCGGCACGCCGTCGATCGGCCCCGCGGGTTCACTCCTGCGCCAACGGGCCTCACTGTCGCGGGCGGCAACCTCGGCACCCTCGAGGTCGAGCCGCCAGAAGGCGTTGAGCAGAGGCTCCCGGGTCTCGATGACGTCGGCGACGTCGTGCAGCACGTCGACGGGAGAGAGGTCGCCCGAGGCGTACGCAGCGACGAGCTCGGTGGCGGTGAGGCTGGCCGGTCGGCCAGACGTGTGCGGCATGGACGTCCTTCCGCGGCGGTCGACCTCGCGCCGCCCGCTGGCGAGGAGATCGTGGCATCGGACCTGGTGCCAGAACGCTACCTCTCGCGGCGAGGCGTCGTCGGGGCGTGTGGACAACGCCGGTCGACTGTCACCGGTGGCGGCCATGCTCTTGGCATGCGCTTCGACGAGCTTCCGCGAGACTGGGCCCAGCGACCGATCACCGACCCCGACGTCTTCGAGGGGGTGGTCGACCTCATCGTCACCGAGCAGACGAGGTGCGACGGAGCGACCTACCTGCTGTTCATGCACGACAACGGGCGGCTGCTCCAGCCGATCTGCCTGCCCGACGAGCCGCGGCGCGTCGATGTCGGCCAGGTCCTCGAGGGCGTCGGGCTGCTCCTCTCCGAGATGGCGCGGCATGACGTGCACGACGTCGTCATGGTGATCGCGCGGCCCGGCCGGGCGGCGCCCACCCCTCGTGATCGTGACCTGCGGGCGGCGTTCGAAGGCGCCTGCCGCACGACTGGGTTCACCCTGCACGCCGTTGCGATCGCGGCCCCGGACGCCGTTGCGGCGCTGACGGCGGAGGGTGGCTGCGCCGCGGCCTGAGACGGACCGTCGGGGAACCGCGGAGTGGGTATTGACGCTGTGGCGTTCCCTGCGTCCTCGGGGGTGGGCGGGGTAGCGTCGTCGCGACCGCGCGACGCAACCCGTGGAGGACCGATGTCCCAGCAGGCCCACAGCAGTGGGAAGACCGTGACCCGTTCGTACCTGACCGGGGTCGGTGGCGCGTGGTGGACGGCCCTCGTCGTCGTGACCGCGCTGCTCGGCTTCCTCGGTCGCACCGACAGCGGCTTCTGGAGCGGTTTCCTGTGGAGCATCGTCGGGTTCGTCGTGGGCTCGCTCGTCGCCATCGCGGTGGCCGGTCGGCTCGTGCCGGCGCGGTCCGCGGACGAGGCGTTCGCGGATCTCGGCGGCTCGGGCGGTTGGGAGGGCGCGCGATGAAGTGGCTGCTCCTGATGCTGGCGTTCGTCCTCGGCGCTGCGATCACGTGGTTCCTCACCGTCAAGCACGCGAGCCGCACGGTGCAGGAGGGTGCTGGCGCCGCCGCAGAGCTGTCGGCGCCCGAGCCCACCCCGGTGGTCTCCCCGAGCGAGCCCGTGGCAGGAGCCGCGGGCGTCGCCGGAGGGGCCGACCTCGCCGCCGCGGCCGGCGCGGGAGTCCTGGCCACCGAGCCCGCCGAGACGTCGCAGAGGTCGCACGACGAGGTCGACGTTGACGCGGCTGGATTCGGAGGGCCTCACACGCCGCTCTCGGAGTCTCGGGGCGCGGCGGAGTCGTGGGATCGCAATGCCGAGGACGAGGACGCGCTGCTGTCGAGGGCCTCGGAGGACGACGCCGACGTCGCGCCCGTCGCAGAAGCGACTCCGAACGATGGCGCGGCCTCTGCCGTTGCACCGGTCGTCGACGCGACCCCGAACGATGGAGCGGCCTCTGCCGTCGCCCCGGTCGTCGACGCGACCCCGAACGGCGACCTGGCCGGAGTTGGTGATGCAGGGGCTGTGGAGGCCCTCGACGAGGCAGTCGAGGGGAAGGACGCAGGTTCGTGGGCGGACGAGGTGCCTGATGTCGAGCCGAGCTCTGCGGACGACCTGGACGCGGACGTGTCGGTGGCGCGAGCGACCAACATCGTCCCCGTCGCCGACGCCACCCCGAGCGGCGACGTCGCCGGGGTCGCTGGTCCCGGGGCACGGTCGACGCAGGGCGAGCTCACCTTCGACGAGCCGGATGACTCCGTCCGCCCGGAGGAGAAGCCCTGACCCGGCTCGCGCTCGTCACAGGCTCTCGTCACAAAGCCCCGTGTGCACTGGACGGTGCCCCGGCAACGCTCGCTGCACACACCACCAGGTCATGACGGCTCGGCGCGACGTCAGTGGTTGACGAGCACACCCTTCGCCTCACGCACCGTCACCGTGGTGGAGGGGCCGGGCACGGTCACGGTTGAGGGGATCTCGTCCCACGTCGACCCGTCGAGGCTGAAGTCGGCCCCGAAGGTGGTGTCGACGCGAACGGGGTACTCGCCCTTGGCGCGGTAGACGTGCGTGACGTCGCCGTCCGGGTAGACACCTCCGGTCGAGGTGGTGGGGCCCGTGCTCGAGCCGTCGCCGAACTCGTAGGTGAACCCGACCAGCTTCGGACGGATCTGGACCGGGATGCCCCGCAGGACCGACCGGTCGACCTCCCCGGGCTGGAAGCCGTGCGACGTCCAGTTGACCTTGTAGAAGGTGCGGAGGTTGACGAGTGTCGTGTTGCCGGCCGGCTGGCTGGAGATCTGCGGCTTCGACCAAGGCGTTCTCATGAACGCCGCCTTGAGGTCAGCCATCGTCAAGGTTGGCCGCGCCCCGGGAGCAACATCCGAAGCGCAGGTCAGCCCACCCATCTTCCACGGTTCAGTTACCTCGCCTGCGGTTACGGTCCGTCGCCAGATCCGAAGCAGCGGACCAATTTCGCCTTCGGGACAGTCACGAAGAGCGTGAGCGCACGAAACCTGCTCGGTTATCGTTTCGGGCCTCGCCTGAGGGCAATCGTTGAGCGAGAGGTACTCGTACCGAGGAGCGTCCGCAGGTAATTCGACGACGGCGCCACCCTGGTCTCCCGGTGTCTTGGGCAGGGCTAGGACCTCGGCACGCGACAGCAACTTGAGATTGGCTCCGTCAACGTCATTGAAGCAGTCATCGAACACGGAATCGCCGCAGGCCCAGACCTCGGGGGCGGTTAGTAGAGGGCCAGTAAGACCGAGTGCCAGAACTATGATCAGTCTGCGCGCCCTCGTCATTTCGCAACCTGCAGGTTGATCACGATCCAGTGCCCCTTGTACGCGAGTGTTGCTAGAAGGGCGCCGCTTCCAGCCTTGGTTCGACGCACCGTCTTCCCCGCTGTGTCGATCACGGGCACGCTGTTCTGAGTGACCGAAACAGCAACACTTCGCATCTTCGACGTGTACTCGTTGACATTGGCGCCGGTCGTCTCAAGTGAGGTCCCCTTATGGCGTAGGCCCTGCCGCGCTAGTTCCTGTGCACCCGCCTCAAACTCGCGGCATGCCTTGCAGGACTGTCCAAACAAGCCGTCGAGGGCATCCGGGGTTGCCTTGGTGAACCCCACGTTTACTTGGCGCATGAAGTACTCGGCAAACGCAACCGCGGCGTCAGGTGTCTCGGGTCGGGCGGCGGCGGGGATCTTGGCGATGATGGGGTCGACCGTCGCGGTGGGGCTCGGGGTGGCCGAGGTTGTGGTGGTCGTGGGAGCGGGGGAGCTCGTGACGGCCGAGGTCGACGGGGGAGTCGTCACCGCAGGACCGGGGTCGCTGCCCGTGCACGCACCCAGCGCCGCGAGCGCGACCGGGGCGACGGCGTACGCAAGGAGCGTGCGGTGTCGGTGCGGGCGTGCGGCGGCGGTCATCGGCGTCCCCTGTCGATCGTCGATCATCGTGCGGTTGCGTCGTCTGAGGTGCGTTGTGCACCCTTTGTTCCACGACGGCAACCTACGACGATCGTGCCGCACCCGCACGCCGAGCCCCGTCCGTCATCCACAGGCACCCCGGGTGCACCGAGCCGGGATGCTCGGGTGACAATGGTGGCGATTCGCTGCCGTCAGGGGCCGTTCGACGCTGCGATTACTGGGGTCTCACCGGCGACACACCCACGAGTTCGGAGCATGGGCGACCGGCAGGTAACCTTTTCGCGGTCCTGTGCGCACCTCCACGCGCGCAGTAGCTATGCGCCCTAGAAGTGGGCGTGCAAGGGAGCCCCATGTCTCGCACTGACACCGTCGACGTCAAGCGTTGGCGCGCCAAGTACGCCCTCATCGAGCGGGCCGCCGAGGCGGACAAGGACGCCCAGGCCCTCTTCGCCGAGCTCGACTCCGAGCGGGCCGCCCGCAACGGCGAGCTGCGCGAGATCCTCGCCGACCTCGTGGCCTCCAGCGACCTCGTCGCCTTCAAGGAGGCGATGAACCAGTGGACCCGCAAGGACGGTCCCTACGTCGGCTTCGGCCCCATCGGCGGCCCGTGGCTCGCCTCGCTCATGCGCCGCTCCGAGGAGGAGTACGCCGAGGTCGTCGGCCTGCTCAAGCTCACCCTCCAGACCCCGGCCTCCCCGCAGGACGCCGGCGACAAGCTCCAGGCCATGGAGGCCTTCCTCGCCCGCGGTGGCTCGCGCGGCCAGCGCGCCCCCGGACCCGGCCACACGGCATACGTGCTCTCGCTCTTCTGGTCCACCGACGACGGCGGCGAGTGGCCGCTCATGTGGGAGAACGCCCCGCACATGCTCCAGCGGCTCGGCTGGCTCGAGCGCGGCCTGAGCCACGCGGAGCGCTACGTCGCCTTCGCCGACCTCTGCGCGGCCCTGCGCCCCGAGGACCCGAAGTATGCCGCCCGCATCCTCTGGTACCTCAAGGAGACCGAGGCCTTCGTCGGGATCGCCCCCAAGGTGCTCGACGTATGCGTCGAGGCGGCCGAGATCGCGGCGGACTTCCGCCCGTCGACCGGCTACGGCGACGGCCGGCGAGAGGACCGCGCGGCCGATCTCGCACGCCAGCTGCGCGGCGAGGCCGACCACATCAGCGACAGCCTCATCGACCGCCTCTCCACCGAGACGGGCCTCTACCTCGAGGCCCCGACGCTCGCCCTCCAGCAGCACACGGGTGAGGACGCCGCCTACCGGTCCGACCTGTACGCCGCGTGGATCCTCGTCGGCGGCGCCGGCGCCCCCGGCTTCCGCCTGTGGGTCACCCCGTCGGGCGTCGCGTTCGGCCTCCACGGCGGCTGGGAGGGCGAGAGCGACCAGCAGCACCGCGAGGTCGGCACCATCGTCCAGGAGCACCTCCCGCGCGGCCTCAGCTTCCTGCGCGTGCACGAGGACGGCCGCACCGACCGGCTCGAGCCCGCCGGGCGCGAGTACCCCGGCGGCGAGGCCTTCGTCGGCCGCTGGTGGAAGGGCGACGAGGCCGTCGGACGCGCCGACTTCGCCGACGACGTCATCGCGACCGCGCGGGCCCTGACGCCGCTGCTGCGCTTCATGACCTCCAGCCAGCGCGGGCCCCTCGACGACCCCAGCCTCGAGCTCGCCTCCATGGTCGACCTCGACAGCGAGGTCGAGATCTTCAAGGCCGAGCGGCCCTACCCCAGCGAGCGCGACGCCTGGCACCAGGAGCAGCGCCGCGTCTTCGTCGCCTGCCTGTCGCGGGAGGGCCTCGAGGCCTTCGACCTGCCCACCTTCAAGCGGATCGTGTCGACGCGCGGCTACGGCGACATCGGCGCGCAGTCCGTCCTCATCAGCAGCATCAACGCCCTCGACGCCGCCGGCATCGACGAGCTGCGCGTCATGGTGCGCGACCTGCTCTGGGGCGAGGGGCGCGACGAGGAGCGGATCAACCGCGTGCTCGGCTCCGACGACGTCCCGGTCCAGGGCTTCGGCGAGAGCGTCGTGCTCAAGCTCTTCGCCATCGCGCACCCCGAGCACTGGCTGCCGCTCTTCGCCCTGGGCGGGGACTCCGGCAAGATCGCGATGCTCGGCCGCCTCGGCGGGCCGGCGCGCTGGACCGAGGGCAAGTCCCGCGGCCGCACGCACGTCGAGACCAACGCCCTGCTCAAGCAGACGCTCGACCCGCTGCTGCCGGACGACCCGTGGGGCCAGGCGCAGCTCGCGTACTGGCTCATGCGCCGCTCCGACAAGGCGCTCATGCCCGACCACGACGCCCTCGGCGAGGCCGCCGCGGAGCTGCTCATCGAGGAGGACTTCCTCCGCGAGATCCAGGGCCTGCTCGAGGAGAAGAAGCAGGTCATCTTCTACGGCCCTCCCGGCACCGGCAAGACCTACCTCGCCCAGCGGTTCGCGCAGGCGCTGCAGCCCGACCCGGCCAAGCGCGACATCGTCCAGTTCCACCCGAGCAGCAGCTACGAGGACTTCTTCGAGGGCTTCCGGCCGCAGATCGACCACCAGGGCCAGATGGTCTACGAGCTGCGCAAGGGCCCGCTCGCCCTCCTCGCGGAGGCGGCCGAGGCGGATCCGCTGACGCCGCACATCATGATCATCGACGAGATCAACCGCGCGAACCTCCCTCGCGTCTTCGGTGAGCTCCTCTTCCTGCTCGAGTACCGCTCGCACTCGGTCAAGACGAGCTACCGGCCCGACGAGGGCTTCGAGCTGCCGCCCAACCTCTACTTCATCGGCACGATGAACACCGCCGACCGCTCCATCGCGCTCGTCGACGCGGCCCTGCGCCGGCGCTTCGACTTCGTGCCGTTCATGCCGCACGACGGGCCGATGGAAGGCCTGCTGCGCCGGTGGCTCGAGGTCCACGACGGGCCCGTGTGGGTGGCCGAGCTCGTCGACCGCGTCAACGAGGACCTGCGCCGGGCGCTGCGGGGTCCGCACCTGCAGATCGGCCACAGCTACTTCATGCGCCCCGGTCTCGACGGCGACGAGGCCACCCTGCGCCGCATCTGGGACTACAACGTCTACCCCTTCATCGAGGACCAGCTCTACGGGCGCGAGCACGAGCTGGCCCAGTTCCGCTGGGAGAACGTCCGGGCCCGCTACGGCCAGTTCGACCTGACGAGGCCGTGACCGTGGAGTCGATCATCCGATGACCATCGAGCTGGCCCCGATCCCCGAGCACGGACGCTCGGGTCCGGTCCGGCTGTCCCGGGAGACCCGAGCGGCTCTCGTCGCGGCGGCGGGGGAGCGGCTCGTCATCCACGCGACCGCCGACCCCGACGTCGTCACGATCGGTGCGACGAGCTGGGTCGGGGCGCTCGCCGTGCCCGGCCTCGTCGTGCGCGTCACGCCGAAGGTGTCGGTCACGAACTTCTTCGCGATGCTCGGCGCGGGCGTCTCGCCCGACGCGTTCGACCACGAGCACGTGACGTGGAGCGACACCGACGAGCTCATCGACGGCGTCGCGTACTTCGCGATCCGGCTCATCGACTCGTCGACGATGCGCGGTCTCGTGCACGGCTACGTCCCGCGCGAGGAGCGGATGCGGACCATCCGGGGGCGGCTGCTCGTCGAGGAGTTCGCGCGCCGGCCGTGGAGCGCTGCCGAGCCGCAGTGCCGCTTCGACGACTTCACGGCCGACATCGTCGAGAACCAGCTCTTCCGCTGCACCCTGCAGGCGATGCTGTCGTGGCCCCAGCTCGCGCCGCACGTCCGCCGAGAGGCCCTGCGCGTGCTCGGCCGCTTCGACGGCGTCGCCGACACCCCGGCGACGAGGCACGCGGCGCCGCTGCCCATCACGCGGCTCAACGAGCACTACGAGGACGCTATGCGGCTCAGTCGCCTTGTCCTGCAAGCGATGTCGCTGAGCCACGAAGCCGGTGACCAGCAGGCCAACAGCCTCATGGTCGACATGGACGACCTCTTCCAGCGCTGGATCGCCCAGGAGCTGGACCTGCGCCTCGCCCCGCAGATGCGCATCGAGCGCGACGAGGACGTCTGGCTCGACGAGGGGCGGGCCGTCACGATGGCCCCCGACCTCGTCGTGCGCCGCGGCAGCGAGGTCGTCCTCGTCGGCGACGCGAAGTACTCGATGGGCGCCGACGGCTACATGGCCTCGCGCGACTACCTCGAGCTCGTCGCCTACACGACGGCCATGGGCCTGCCGACGGGCCTGCTCATCCACTGCAACAGCGACCGAGCGCCGGAGTCGGAGATCGTCATCCGCAACGCGGGCACCCGGATCCTCTGCCGTCCGATCCGTCTCGACGGCTCGTATGCCGCCGTGTGCCGTTCGCTCGATGCGCTCGCTGAGCTGGTGCGCGAGCTCGCTGACGCCCCAGGGGAGCTCGAGGTCCCCACCCTCATCCGCTCGCGCCGCTGACACGGCGGAGCGTGGGCTCTCGGGAGCGGATCGCCGCGCTGTCCGGAGTCGGGGCGCCCCGGTGTCCGGCAGATCACACCCCGATGGGGGAGCGTTGTGGACCAGTGACTACTACGCTGTGTAGTACCGACAGAGAAGCTGCCGGAACACACACCGAGTTCTGGAGTTGAGTTCCATGGGCACCATCCCGCGCGACACGCACACCGAAGGTAGTGCGCCGGTCACCACGCACGACCCCACCAAGGGCGTCGTCACCTTCCAGGAGGAGGTGGTCCGCTCGGCCGTTGCCCGTAAGTTCCTCGCTGGTCTGCGCATCGTGCTCGGCTTCACCTTCCTCTGGCCCTTCATGGACAAGCTGTTCGGGCTCGGCTACATGACCCCGTCGGCCAAGGCCTGGATCCACGGCGGCACGCCCGCCCAGGGCTTCATGAAGCACGCCGAGGGCCCGTTCGCCTCCTTCTTCAAGAACATCGCCGGCCCGTGGGCCGACTGGCTGTTCATGGCCGGCCTCCTCGGCATCGGCATCGCTCTCCTCGCCGGCGCCGGCCTCAAGATCGCCGCCTGGACCGCTGCACTCCTCCTGGCGCTGATGTACCTCGCCGAGTTCCCCCTCGGCACCACCGGCGTCTACACGAACCCGCTCATCGACAGCCACTGGATCGAGGCACTGGGCGTCGCGGTTCTCGCCACGACGCTCGCCGGGGACACCTGGGGCCTTGGCAAGTGGTGGGGCCGCCACGTCGGTAACGGCCTCCTGCGGTGAGTCGGGTCGGTGGCCGCGTCCCTGACCCGGCCACCAGCACGGGCCCTCGGGCCCGAGCAGCAAGGCGGTCCTCCTCGGAGGGCCGCCTTCCTGCTGCGTGCGGCAGACCCGGGCGGACCGACCCACGGTCGCGGGGACAGACGTATGCCGCCCGGCCGAGGCGGCCGGACGGCATACGTCGTCGGGATGGTGCGCGGTGACCGCTCAGCTCACGCGCAGGGTGACCGCCGTGGACGTCGAGGGGACGTAGGCGCCAGAGCCGTTGTACGTCGCCTTGACGGAGTGCGTCCCGCGCGAGAGGACGGGCGCCCACAGCGTGGCCCTGCCCTTGCTCACCGTCGAGGTGCCGAGCACGCGCGAGCCGTCACGGAAGGTGACGGTGCCCGTGGCCGAGCTCGGCGATAGGGTCGCAGTGAGCACCGGCCGCCCGCCGTAGCGGTAGGCGCTGCTGCTCGACGAGATGCTCGTGTGGCTCGACAGCCCCTTGACGGTGACGACGGCGGACGCCGACGTGCTGCCGGCGAGCTTCGCGTCACCGTTGTAGCGCGCGGTGAACGCGTGGGCCCCGCGGCCGAGGCTGCTGCTGAGTGGCAGGACCGCCTTGCCGCCGCTGAGCGACACCGTGCGCACGACCTTGCCGCTCAGGATGAACATGACGGTGCCCGTCGCGGTGGACGGGGACACGGTCGCCGTGAGCGTCGAGTGCCCGCCATACGTGTAGCTGGACGGGCTGGCCGTCAGCTTCGTGGTCGACGTCGTGCGCACCGTGACGACCTTGGCCCGGGAGCCGTCGGTGTTGAGGTGGTGCAGCAGGAGCAGACCCTGCGGCTTGTCGACAGCGGCGGAGGCCTCGTCACGTCGGACCTCGAGCTTCTCGCCGGGGAGGTCGCTGTTGAGGAGGGTGCCGAAGTCCCCGTAGGCCGACAGGCCGGGGGAGGCGAGGCTGATCGTCATCGGCTTGGCGGCCGAGCCGACGGCGTCGACGGCGGAGCCCTGGGCGAGCGAGCTGACCCAGTAGCGGACCTTCGGTGCGGCACCCGTCACGAGGCCGGCGTTCTGGAGGACCTCGACCGAGACGGGCATGACGAGCGAGTCGCTGTTGAAGACGTTCGTGTCGAACGACCCGTCGACCCCGTTGACGAGCTCCTGGTCGAGAACGTCACCGAAGCCGGCACCCGGCCGCAGGTCGACGAGCTCGGCCACGAAGTAGTCGTAGTCGTCGGTCGTCGACAGCCGCGTGTTGTAGACCGCGGCGTCGGCCGTGCCGTCGGCGTTCGTGTCGAGGAAGACGTCGAACTCCGTGGACGTGGCAGGCGTGCGCCACGGGCCGTGGGTGTTGATGCCGAAGGTCAGCATCGACGTGGCGAGACCGAACACGGGTGCGTCGGTGGCCGCACCGACGTAGCGCAGGTCGGCCCCACGGTCGTCGGCGGTTGCGTTGCAGTCGACGACGCGGGTCGACGAGCAGTCAGCGCGGCGCGGGCTCGTGCCCTGCAGCTCGAACGTCGAGACCGTCGAGACGTACGACGTGGTGTCGGTGCCCTGGTCGATGCCGGTGCCCGTGAGCGGCAGCATCGAGGTGGCGATGCCCGCCGGGAGGCCGGACTGCTTGGTCACCGTCGTGCTCGAGGGCGACGACATCGTCGATGCCGCGCGCGGAGCGGACCAGACCGGCACACGCAGCGTGCCACCGGACGTGCCCTGGACCGGCTCGAGCAGCATGCGGCCGCTCGCGTCGGCGCGGTAGCTGCGCTGGATGCCGATCTCGAGCGGGTCGGCCACGGTCGTCGGGTCGGCGACGGCCCGCAGCGCCGAACGCGTGAAGGTCGCCGTGACCAAGACGTCGACCGAGCCGTTGCCCGGGACGCGGACCTGCGACGGGCTGAAGGAGTACGTCACACCCGGCGTCGGGTGGGCGGCGTCGTAGGACAGGACGTAGGCCGCCGACGTGACCGGGCGCTTGTTGACGATGCGCACGGTCTTCGTCAGGGTCTGCGTCGGGGCGGTCACCGCGACGGGACCGAACGAGACGCTCACGGCGCCCTTGTCGTCGGTGACGTACGCGAGCGTGCTCGTGCCGACGGCCGCGTCGGCGACGACGCGACCGGCGCCCACCCGCTCGGGACCGTAGACGTCGCCCGTGTGGTCGGGACCGACGAAGACGTCCTGGGTCGCGGTGTTCATGATCGAGGCCTTGACCTCCTCGACCGTCCACGTCGGGTGCGAGCCGCGCACGAGCGCGGCCTCACCGGCCACGTGCGGCGACGCCATCGAGGTGCCGCTCTCGGCGATGCCCTCGTTGCCCGTGCCGACGGCAGCGGAGAAGGTCGTGACACCGGGAGCCGCGACGTCGGGCTTGACGCCACCGGCCACCCCGACGCCACGCGACGAGAAGCCGGCGAGCTGGTCGATCGCCTTGGAGTTGCGGATGGAGACGCCGTTTCGGAGGTCGTTCGTCATCGTGACGCGGACCTCGTTGGACGCGTCGAGCTGCGCCTTGATGGCCACGGTCGCCTGGTTGACGGTGAGCATCGCGGGGATGTCGGCGTCGCCGGTGACACCGGCCGAGAAGGCGTTGACGTCGCTGCCGTAGATGACGCCGACGGCGCCCGCGTCCTGCGCGAGCTGGGCGCGCGCGGCCGAGCCGCAGCGACGACCGGTGCCGTCGAGCCACATCTGCAGGACGACCTTGCCGGTCACCTTGGCCTGGTCTGCCAAGGAGTAGGGCGAGCAGCCGTCGGTGTTGTTGCCGGCGTTGGGGTCTTGCGACCAGTCACCGACGGTGACGACCGGGACGTTCGTGACGCCGGGCTCGGCGGTCCAGTCGTAGGCGACCGACTTGAGAGCGGCGAAGACGTTGTCCTGGGTGCCGTCGACCGTGTCGGCCGGCTCGATGCCGGCGGGGGAGTCGACCTTGAGGCCGTCGACGACGTCGTTGCCGTCGTCGGACGCGGCGACCGCGAGCACGCGCGGCGCGTTGCCCGGGGATCCGCCGACCTCGTAGACGTCGCCGGAGTTGCCCATGGAGGCGACGACGACGGTGCCGAGCGCGGCGAGGTTGTTCGCGGCGACGGCGTCGGGGTCCTGGGGCGAGCCGTAGGAGCTGCCGAGCGACATGTTGACGACGTCGAGGCGGTCGGACAGGTCGCCGTCGCCGTTGGGGTCAGCCGCCCAGTCGAGCGCCTCCCCGACGACGTTGGTCGAGCCGTCGCAGCCGAAGACCTTGAGGGCGTAGAGGCTCGCCTCGGGGGCGACGCCGGGGCCGATGTCGAGGCTGGCCGGGTCGATGTCCGACGCGTAGCCACCGGACCACGTCGTGCCGTCGGACGCGACGCCGAGACCGGCGGTCGTGCCCGCGACGTGCGAGCCGTGGCCGTTGCAGTCGAGCGGGTTGGGGTCGGGCTGCGGGTTCGGGTCGTAGGTGTCCGAGGTCGGGTCGGCGTTGTAGGCGTCGCCCGCGAAGTCGTAGCCGCCGACGACCTTGGCGGTCGGCGTGAAGGTGTTGGAGGCGCTGGCCGCGGTGAATGCGTCGACCGTGCCGGGGCCGTCGAAGTCGGCGTGGGTGTAGTCGATGCCGGTGTCGATGATGCCGACGCGGACGCCCTTGCCCGTCTGCGACAGCGCCTTCCACACCTTCGGCGCGCCGATGAGCGGCACGGAGGAGGAGTTGGTCGGTGCCTTGGGCGTCAGTCGGTGGATCGCCTTGACGCCGGGGATGCCCGCGAGGGCGGTGAGCTTCGCGGCGTCCGTGCGGACCGCGATGCCGGCGTATGCCGCGTGCACCTTGTAGAGCGTCCGTGCCTTCGTCGCCGTGGCGGCGAAACGGGACTCGACGCCCTTCTGGGCTGCCTTGACCGCCGAGGTCTGGGTGCGCGCCGCGCTCTTGGCGGCAGCGAGGCCGCGCCCGCGGGCCTGACCGAACGCCGTCGTCGCGGGTGCGGCGTCGAGCTCGATCATGACGTCGACGGGGCCGGTGGCCTTGCGCAGGCCGGCGTCCACCTTGTCGCCCGCGGCCACGCGCTGCGTGCCGAGGCCGAGGGAGCCGGCGCTCGTGACACCATCGGGAACCGAGGCGTTGCTGCGGTGCTTGACGGACGGGTCAGGGCTCGCCGACACCGGCGTGGCCCCGAGGGTGGTGGCGGCCAGGGCCGCGATGGCTCCTGCACTCACCGAGCTCATCACGCCACGGCGCGAGCGCCATGGTCCCCGAGTGTTGTCGGACAACGGATCCTCCTTGCGTGGCTCCATTCGCCCGCGATGCGCCTGCGCACCGCGTGCGCAGGGACGCTCGCCCCCGAACTTGCCTGCCACGCCGGATGCAACCTATCCCCGTTCGAGCCGTTCCGGCGCGTTCCGGGCAAACTGATTCGCGGGGTGTCGAGGGTGTCGGTGCCGGACGGCATACTCGGCGCCATGCAGCGCATCGACGGTCACCTCGTCCTGAGCCCCACGGACCTGACGAAGCACGTGGCCTGTGCGCACATCACGACGCTCGACCTCGAGGCTCTCGACGCCGGCCCCGGGACGAGTGCCGGGACGAGCAGCAGGGCGAGCGACGCCGACGACTCGCTCAACCTCGTCTTCGTCAAGGGGCTCGAGCACGAGCGCGCCTATCTCGAGCGTCTCGTCGCCGAGGGGCGCGTCGTCGAGGACATCGCGGCCCTTGGGGTGCGGGGTGTCGAGGCCGAGGCGGCGACGCTCGACGCCATGCGCCGGGGTGTCGACGTCATCTACCAGGCGACGTTCTTCGACGGGCACTGGGTGGGGCTCGCCGACTTCCTGCTGCGCGTCGACGAGCCGAGCGACCTCGGCCCGTGGCGCTACGACATCGCCGACACCAAGCTGGCGCGGCGGCTCAAGGTCCCAGCGCTGCTCCAGATGGCGACGTATGCCGCCCGGCTCGAGCTGCTCCAGGGCGTCCCGCCGCAGTGGCTGACCGTCGTCACCGGCGACACCGAGTCGCACCCGTGGCGGCTCGTCGACGTGGCCCCCTACGCCCGCCGTCGGCGCGCCGAGCTGCTCGACGCCATCGCCAACCCGCGCGAGACGGAGTCCGCGCGCGTCCAGCACTGCGGTCAGTGCCGGTGGAAGGAGCGGTGTGCGCAGGAGTGGCTCGACCGCGACGACCTCATCCAGGTCGCGGGCATGCGCGCCGACCACCGCGCCGCGCTCATCGACCTCGGCATCCCGACGCTTCGTTCGCTGGCCGAGTCCAGCGAGGAGCGGCTGGCCCCGGCCCTGTCCATCGCGACCCGGCGTCGGTTGCTCCAGCAGGCCAGGCTCCAGCTCGCCGAGCGCGAGACCGGGCGGGCGCAGTTCGAGCTCCTCGACCCCGAGCCGGCCCGGGGGCTGCAGATGCTGCCCGAGCCCGACGAGGGCGACGTCTACCTCGACTTCGAGGGCGACCCGTGGGCCGAGGGCGGTACGGGGCGCGAGTACCTCGCGGGCATCTGGACGCGGCAGGGGGAGTTCGTCGAGTTCTGGGCGCACGACTTCGCCGAGGAGGGGCGCCTGACGACCGACCTCGTCGACTGGCTGACGGAGCGGTGGCAGCGCTACCCCGACCTCCACGTCTACCACTACGCGCCCTACGAGACGACGGCTCTCAAGAGGCTCGTCGGCCAGCACGCGACGCGCGAGGCCGAGCTCGACCAGCTGTTGCGCCACGAGGTCTTCGTCGACCTCTACGCCGTCGTGCGCCAGGGCGTGCGCATCAGCAAGGGCTCCTACTCCATCAAGAAGCTCGAGGAGTTCTACTGGGGCCACACGCGATCCGCCGACGGCGCGGGTGTCGCCGACGGTCTCTCGTCCGTCGTCGAATACGAACGCTGGCTCGCCGGTCGCGACGACGGGTCGGCCGACCAGGCGATCCTCGACGACATCCGGCGCTACAACGAGGAGGACGTCCGCTCGACGCTGGCGCTGCACGAGTGGCTCGAGGAGCGACGCGCCGAGCTCGCACGCGCGGGGCACACGCTGGGCCGGCCGGTGCCCGAGCCGCTGCGCGAGATCAGCGACGAGGAGCGTGCCGAGATCGCGCTCTCCGAGCGCCTGGTCGCCGACGGCCACCTGCTCCTCGCCGGACTCGTCGGGTGGCACCGGCGCGAGAAGCGCCCGGAGTGGTGGGACTTCTTCCGCTACAAGGAGCTCGAGACGGCCGAGCTCGTCGAGGACGGCACCGCCATCGGTGACCTCGGTGAGCCCGAGGAGATGCGGATCGTCAAGCTCTCCAAGGTCTGGCGCTACACCTTTCCGCCCCAGGACTGCAAGGTGTCGGTCGGCAAGTACGTCCCCGACGTCGACACCCACGCACCGGTCGGCAAGGTCGTCGACCTCGACCCGGTCGAGGGCTGGGTCGAGCTGTCGATGAAGAAGTCGCTGGAGCCGCCACGTCCGCGCGGCCTCGGGGGACCCGGACCGGTCATGGACCAGGCGCTCCGGGCGAGCATCGCCCGCACCGGCGAGCTCGCGCTTGCCGGTGGGTCCAACCTCGCGACGCGGCTCGTCGAGCGGGTCGTCCCGGCCGCCGACCTGCTCGCGCCCCGTGCCGGGGAGTCGCCCAAGGACGTCGTCGTCCGCGTCGGTCGCGGCTTGCGCGGCGAGATCCTGGCCGTCCAGGGGCCCCCCGGCACCGGCAAGACGTATGCCGGGTCGGCGCTGATCCGCGAGCTGCTCGACGCCGGCCTGCGCGTCGGCGTCACCGCGCAGTCCCATGCGGTCGTGCTCAACCTCCTCGACGAGGTGGCCCGTCCTGCCTGGCACAAGGACGGCACCAACGTCGAAGAAGGCGACGAGCCGGACGACCCGAACGCCCTCATCCGCCACACGTCCGACAACGCCGCCATCGCGGCTGCGCTCGCGAGCGGAGAGGCGACCCTCGTCGGGGGCACCGCCTGGCTGTGGTCGCGCGACGACATGGTCGATGCCGTCGACGTGCTCGTCATCGACGAGGCCGGCCAGTTCTCGCTCGCCAACGCCGTGGCCGTGGCCCCGGCCGCGCGCTCGCTCGTCCTGCTCGGAGACCCGCAACAGCTGACCCAGCCGACCAAGGCGGTCCATCCCTACGGCTCCGGTGTCTCTGCGCTCGACCACCTCCGCGCCGGTGACGACGGGCTCGTCCACGACGTCATCCCTGCCGAGCGCGGTGTCTTCCTCGACCGCACGCACCGGATGCACCCGAGCCTGACGGCGTTCGTGTCGGAGCTCGCCTACGAGGGCCGGCTCGAGTCGGCGCCGGGGCGCGAGCAGCTCCGCGTCGAGGCGCCCGGCGCCCTGTCGGGTGAGGGGCTGCGCTGGGTTCCCGTCGAGCACGACACGCTGTGCGAACAGTCGAGCCGCCGGGAGACCCGGGTCGTCCGTGCCCTCGTCGACGACCTGCTCCGCGGCAGCTGGACCACGGCGGACGGCGACTCGCGTCCGATCGGTCTTGCCGACGTCCTCGTCGTCGCGCCCTACAACGCGCACGTCGCCACCCTCGCGGCCGAGCTGCCCGACGGCGCTCGGGTCGGCACGGTCGACAAGTTCCAGGGCCAGCAGGGCGCCGTCGTCATCTACTCGATGGCGAGCACCACGGCGGCCCTCGCGCCCCGCGGCGTCTCGTTCCTCTACGACCTGCACCGGCTCAACGTCGCGATCTCCCGCGCCAAGGCGATGGCGGTCATCGTGGGCAGCCCCCTGCTCACCGACGCCGAGGTCCACACACCGGAGGAGCTGCGCGCCGTCAACGCGCTGTGCCGCTACGTCGACGAGGCCAAGACCGTCTGAGCCGGGACTCGCCGGCGCGGCGCCGCTCGGTGATGGCCCGCGTCGACCGCAGCGGCCCGCGCCGGTCCGGGCGTCAGTTTCGGCGGGGGAGCGAGGCGAGGTCCTTCTCGACGACCTCGCGGTCCTCCGGGTCGTCCATCGTGGCGAGCACCTCACGGGCCTCGGCCTCGAAGCGCTCGGCGGCATCGAAGTCGCCGCCGACCGCAGCCGCCCTCGCGGACGCCTCGAGGGCGGCCGCGAGATCCCAGCGCTCGCCGGCCCCACCGCGCGCGATGGTGACGTACCGCCCCGCGTGGTACGCGGCGGCATCAGGCTGCCCGAGCACGGCATGCACGCGGGAGACGAGCCAGTGACCCCGGCCCCTGTTCTCCGGCCGCACCCCCTCGAACCTGCCCCAGTGGTACAGCGAGGCATGGGCGCGAGCCAGCATCTCGTCGTCGTCCTCCGGCGACCGGTCGGTCTGCTCGAGCAGCTCCCACGTCGCGTTGTAGAGGTCCACGCCGAGGCGGCGGTGGTCGATCTCGCTCATGGCGGCACTGTAGACCGCAGCCCGGCCCGGGTTCAGGCGCCGTGGGCGGCGACGTCCCAGAGCCGTCCCTCCCCGCGGATGCCCGGCAGGGCCTCCCGGATCGACCGCTCGGCGAGCTCGGGAGCGACACCGAGGTCGACGGCATACCGCAGCGCCACCGCCGGGGTGCGCTGGACGCCCTGACGGCAGTGCACGAGCACCCGCTTGCCCTCGGCGCGGAACTGTCGCAGCGCCGACGAGGCGTCGTCGAGGACGAAGTCGAGGTGAGGGTTGCTCTCCTCCTGCTCCTCGTCGTTGATCCAGAACTCGATGTGGTCGCGTGCCGTCATGCCGGCGGCGGGGATGTCGTCCAGGCCGAGCGCACAGAGGGAGACGATCGCCTGCACGTCGAGCTCGGGCACGCGTCCGAGATCAGTGATGGTGCCCAGCACGATGTCGGGGTCGATGGGGTGCGGGATGCCCAGTGTCGGGATCCGCGCATCGCCCATCGAGGCGACCGACGGCCACTCGCCGACGCGACGTCCGCCTTCCGAGGTCGAGACGGCGAGCTCGACGAGGTCGTGGGCGCGCAGCCCCGGCCACCCGTGCACCATGCGCCGCCACTGGGTCGGCACCGCCGACGCCCCGTAGCGGGCGCCGAGCAGCGAGCCCGCGATGGCGGCCACGGTGTCGGTGTCGTGTCCCGCCCGGACGGCAGCCTGCAGCCCCCGCTGGAGGTGCATCGCCGAGCCGTCGCCGCGGTCGGTCGTCGTGATCGCGGCCCAGGCGTCCTGCAGCGCCGTCACGGTGAAGCCGTTGTTGCCGAACTGCCCCGGCTCGGCGCCGGTCGCCGCCTCGATCCAGTCGCCCCAGCGTCCGACGTGCGGCGCGCTCACGAGGTCGAGACCGGCCGCGAGGTCGAGACGCCCCTCGGTGACGGCGACCCGGATCGCCTCCGACCACAGCACCGCCGAGTCACCAGCGAGCGGGTCGGCGTGGGTGAGCAGGGCGATGGCGCGGGCGGCGCGGGCCGTCGCGTCGCGGTCGTCGAGGGCCGACAGGCCGACGATGGGGGTCCGCATCAGCGCGCCGTTGCCGGCGGTCAGCCCGGTGCGGGCGTGCAGTGCCTCGCTCGCCCGGGTCAGGCGTTCGTGCGAGCGTCCGGTCAGCTCCTTCGCCTCCGTCAGCACCGAGCGCGTCTGGATGCCGACGTCCGTGGCGCCGCCGTCGAGCCAGGCCGTGAAGGCATCGGCAACGCCGTCGAGGCCCTCGGGCGAGGTGAGGTCGATGCCCTGGGCGGCGATGCGCGCCACACAGAGCGTCATCTGGGTGTCATCGCTCCATTCGCCGGGCTCGTACGGCCCGAGGCCACCACCCTTCATGACCGCCTCGCCGACCGGGGGCGCCGCCATCTCGTACGGCACGCCGAGGGCGTCGCCGCAGGCCTCGCCGAGCAGCACCCCCGCCGCGCGGTCGACGGCGATGGGGCGGATCGACACGACGGCTCCTCCTGGACGGTGTGGACGCTCGGGCGCCCGGGGACGTGGGGTGGTGCTTCGGGACGAAACTACCGTCCGCGCCGGCCCGGTCGACGGTCCGGTCCAACCCTCGATGCCGCGTCGGGGAGCACGGACCGACGCCGTAGGCTTCTCGCGTGCTCCAACCCCTGACCGTCGTGCTGCTCGTCGCGAGCGGCCTGCTCGGCCTGCTGGCCGCCCACCACCTGCTCCGGGGCCGTCTCGTCGACGACCCGCTCATCATCGTCGGTGCCGTCATCGAGCTCGTGCTCGTCGTGCAGCTCGTCGTGGGGCTCACGAAGGCGTCCGCGATCGGCGACGGCGCCGAGCGGGCCACCTTCATCGCCTACCTCTTCACCGTCCTGCTCGTCATCCCGGCCACGATCGTCATCGCCGTCAAGGAGAAGACGCAGTGGGCCATGGCCGTCGTCCTCGGTGGCGCCCTTGTCGTGGCGATCCTCGTCGCCCGCCTGCAGCAGGTCTGGAGCCTCAATGTCTGAGCCGGCGCCCACCCCCGAGGCCTCGTCGGAGCAGCCGGTCACGGAGCGGCCGCACACCGGGCACGGCTTCGGCCGCGTGCTCGTCGCCGTCTACGGCCTGCTCGCCCTCGCAGCGACCGGGCGCTCGATCCTGCAGATCACCGAGTACTTCGACCGGGCACCAGTCCCGTTCCTGCTGTCGGCGCTCGCGGCGCTCATCTACCTCGTCGCGACCATCGGTCTGGCCCGCGGCGACCGTGCATCCGTACGCCTCGCGACCATCGCCCTCACGGTCGAGCTCGTGGGCGTGCTCGTGGTCGGGACCTGGAGCGTCGCGCGACCCGAGGCCTTCCCCGAGAAGACCGTCTGGTCACACTTCGGCGCAGGCTACGGCTACGTCCCTCTCGTGCTGCCGCTCGTCGGCCTCTGGTGGATCCGTCGCACGGCCAAGGCCACCGCCGCCTCCGATGCCGAGGTGGCGCGGTCGGCGGACTGACGCGCCGCCGATAGGGTTGCGGCCATGACCGAGCAGACCCCTGCCCCTGCGCCGACGACGCAGGCGACCCTTGTCGCCGGCCCGCTGACGGTGCGCGAGATCAGCGCCGACGAGGCCGTCGAGACGCTTCTCGAGGTCGGGGGCAGCTTCCTCCAGACGCCTGCCTGGGGACGGGCGAAGGCAGGCTGGCGGCGCACGCACCTGGGCTGGTTCGACGCCTCGGGGGCCCGCGTCGGGGCTGGCCTCGTCCTCTCGCGCACCATCCCGCGCCTCTCCCGGTCCTACGCCTACCTGCCCGAGGGTCCGGGGCTGCCGTGGGACGTCGTGGCGACCGACCCGGCGGCGTGGCTCGACCCGCTCGTCGCCTGGGCCAAGGCCAACAAGGCGTTCGCGCTCCGGCTCGGCTACCCCGTCGTCTCCCGCGTCTGGGACCGCGAGCCGGTCAAGAAGCAGGTCGTCGACAACGGCCTGCTCAGCTTCACCACCCTGCCCGCGGCGGTCGACAACCCGACGGCCCGCACCCTCGAGGCCTGGCTCGACCGCAACCACTGGCTCCCGCTCGGCGCCGACGGTGTCGCGGTGGGTCAGCCCCGCCTGCTCTGCATCGTCGACCTGCGTGGCCGCTCCGACGCCGAGCTGCTCAAGGGCATGAACCAGCAGTGGCGCCGCAACGTCAAGAAGGCCGAGAAGGCCGGCGTCCAGGTGCGCGCGGTCGGGCCCGAGGGGCTCGACACCTTCCACGCCCTCTACGTCGAGTCGGCCGACCGAGACAACTTCCTGCCCCGACCCAAGGCGTACTTCGACGTCATGGCGCGCTCGTTCGCGTCGGACGGCACGGACGGTGACGGTCCCGTGTCGGCGCGCTTCTACGAGGCCCACGTCGACGGCGACGTGCTCGCCTCGGCGTTGATGATCCGCTTCGGTCGCACGTTCTCCTACCTCTACGGCGGGTCGACCGAGCGCAACCGCGACGCACGAGCCTCCAACGCCCTGCAGTGGCAGGCGATGCGTGACGCCGCCGCGGCCGGGTGCGAGTCCTACGACTTCAGGGGGTTCAACACCTCCCTCGGTGCCACGAGCCCCCTCACCGGCCTGCTCCTCTTCAAGCTCGGCGCCGGCGCCGACGTCGTCGAGATGGTGGGAGAGCGCGAGCTCGTCATCAGCAGGTTCTGGCACCTCGCCTTCGAGAAGGCCATGGCTGCCCGGATCGCGATCAACAAGCGCCGCAAGGCGGCCCGCGCCTCGGCCGACGCCGCCGACATCTGACCGATCGACGCGGTAGGTGGCGCGCCGACCGCGGGTCAGCGTCGCTGGATGTCGAAGTACGGGCTGACGTAGCAGGTGGCATAGCCCTGCCCCTGCTGCGCCGTGACGACGATCCCGTCGACGAGCGCCCGGCACGACACGGCGCCGCGGACGCCTGACCCCGTCGGGTCGCTCGTGCGCACCCGGAGGCTGAAGTAGTCGTTGCTCGTCGCGCCCGGTCTGACCGGCACCTCGAAGGCGAGGGGCGCGGTCTGCGCGGGGTAGTCGTAGCGCTGGTGCGTCGCGTCCGAGAGGGACACCTCGATGCGGGCGCCCTTCTCGGCGTACGCCTCGAAGCGGATCGTCCGCGCGTCCGCGGGAACGGGCGTCACGGGAACGGCCGGCACGGGGATGAGCGTGGGGGGAGAGGTCATGACGCCTCGGGTCGGGGTGGTCGCCTTCGCGGTCGCGCCGGGGGCCGACCGGGTCGGGCTGGCGCCGGGAACCAGGGGCGTGATCGTCGGGACCGGGAACGTCCGGGTCACGACGGGACGGTTGCGGGTGACGCTGACGGCGGGTCGGGCGACCGGGTCGAAATCGTCGACGGAGCTCATGGCCGCCCAGAAGCCGAGCGGGACGAGCAGCCCGACGAGGATCGCCACGACGTGCCAGGCCTGGAGACGCCCGCCGAGCGAGCGTCCCGCGGCGCCGGGAAGGGTGACGGTGCGCAGCCGCTCGGTCATCGGCGGGGAGGCGGGTGCGGGAGGAGGCGGTGGCATCGGTGCGGGGTCCGCCCCCAACTTCTGCGGCACCCAGCTCGTCGCCGGCGGCCGCTCGAGGCCGAAGGTCGTGTCGTATGCCGTCACGTCCTCAGGCGTCCCGGTCGCCGTGGGCAGATCGGCCGGGTCAGCCGAACCGGCCGGGTCGAGACCGCGGGCACTCGTCGACCCGTCACGCGGGTCGGTCGGATCGGGGCCGACATCTCCCGTCGTGTCGCGGGTCGGGTCGGGCTCGAACGGCGGATTCTCAGACACGGGGTCCCCTCGTCTCGTGCGTGCGGCTGCCCAATCTAGTGCGGCCGACCATCCCTGACCTCGGTCACAGGGAGGGGCTGCAGACGACTTGGTGGTCCGACGTGTCGACGGCCACGAGCTGTCGGCCGGCGTAGACACGGCACTGGATCGTGCCCGGCCCGGTCAGGACCGTCGCCGTGACCTGCAGCTCGGACGGCCGGCTGTCGAGCGTGACCTTGGCGGCGTACGGCCCGAGCCCCTGGTGCCCGTCCAGGACGACACCGCCCGAGGTGATGTCGACGCCGGCGACGAGCCCCGCGCTGGGCGAGCTCGGCGTCGACACCACCTCGACGGTCAGCGAGGTGGCGTCCGCCGGCACCGGGGACACGTCCGGGGTCCCCCCGAGCAACGGGGCAAAGGCCGTCGAGGCGGTGACGTCACGGGCATGGACGCCGATCACGGATCCCGGGGCGTCACTGCTCCCGTCGGTCGTGCCGTCGAGCGTCCCGTCCATCGTGCTGTCGCAGTCGGGGATGCCGGGTTCCGCTCCGATGTCGGAGGTCCAGCACTCGTAGCTCTCGGTCGCGTCGTCGTGGTTCGAGAGACCGAGGAGCAGGGGCGGGATGAGGAAGAAGGCGGCCCATCCCGGCAGTCGTCGCCGGGGCGGTTGCCGGACCGGCGGGGTGGTGAGGACCGGCGGCACCGGGGCCTGCCACGAGGACGGCGTCGCTGACTCCGGAGCGGGGGCGGACGACCGAGGCGCCCACGCGTCCGGGGGCAGGGACGGTCCCGACGTGGCGGGGTCAGCGCTGGACACGTCGCCCGGGAAGGAGACGTGCCGGTCCCGCTGGGGGTCCGGGAGGGCCGGGCGCGGGTGGCCGGGGTCGGACAACGATGCCTCGCTTCAGACGGGTGGGACCACGGTAGGTCCTCGGGTGCCTCAGTCGTCGCACCTCTGACCGTCCCCGGCCTCGGCGCGTTCCGTGCGGCTGCCGGGTCCCGAGCCGGGAGGCTGACGGCGCAGGCTCAGCGGACGCCGCTCCGCGTCCGGTCGTTCACCGCGGCATCGACGGCCGGGGTCACCCCAGCTCGGTGGCGGTCAGTCGGCGCCGGGCCTCCAGCCACCGACCCGGATCTCGGTGCCGTCGACGATGTCGACGGGTGAGGTGGGGTCCAGCGGCACGGCCGCCGGTGACGACCCGTCGCTCACGACGATCGTCATCGACGCGGTCTGCTCGACGCCGGCGGCGGCGAGGTCGCCCCGCCACCCGAGGTCGAGGTGGGCGACGTCACCGGGATCGAGGGGCACCGTCTGCGCACTCGAGGTCTCCGCGTCGTGCAGGCGACCGCGAGGGTTGGCGAACACGGTCCCGGAGGGGCCGCGAGCGGACACCACGGCATACCCGGTGAGCACGCACGGCACCCGGCTGGAGTTGGTGACCCGCACCCGCATCTGCCGATAGCCCAGCGCGGGGTCGACCGGGCTCGCCGAGACGTCGAGCTGGCTCGGCTGGCACGGTCCGTCAGGGAAGAGCGGCGCCGCCGGGTCGACCGGACCCGTCGACGCACCGGCGGTCCGGCTGGGCGGCAGCACGAGCGGAGGCTCGGTGGGCAGGGCCGTCGGCGTCTGCTCGGTCTGGGCCGTGGTGGCCGGCGGCCTGGACGCGTCGAGGGAGGTGTCGGGTGGCGGGCTGGCGCAGCCGGCGACGAGAACGAAGGTCAACGCCAGCGTTGCGGCGGACACGACGGATCGGGCCGACGTCCTGCCTGCCTCCCCGTGCACGCCCGTCCCCCTCATGGCTCCACGCTAGGCGAGTCCACGGCGCCGTCGACCCGAGCCACACGAGTCCTCGACGAGGTCTTCACCCTCAGCACAGAGCGCGGGAGCGATATCCGTTCGGAGCCACCGCCGCCGCCCGCCTATCCTGTCGAGCATGTCCGACGAGCCTGCGAACGCACCCGCGCGCTCGCGGCCACCTCGTCGACGCGGGCGTCGACGTCCGGCGGGCGCCCAGCAGCCTCCGGCCCAGACACCCTCGGCCCCCGCCTCCTCGGCCTCCTCGGCTTCCTCGGCCTCCACCGAGCCACCGGCCTCCTCGACTCCCTCGACGCCCGCGGCCGCCAAGGGCCATTCGGACCGGACGGCCCAGCGCGCCAGGGCCACGGAGGGTGACCGGCGCGACCACGGCCGCACCGCGACTTCGCGACGTCAGGGCGTCCGCACCCTGACGCCCGAGCAGCGGGAGGCCCGCCGCGCCGCCCGGGCGGCGACGGTTCCGCCCATCACCTATCCCGAGCACCTGCCCGTCGTCGAGCGTCGCGACGACATCGCGGCGGCGATCCGGGACCACCAGGTCGTCGTCATCGCCGGTGAGACGGGGTCGGGCAAGACGACCCAGATCCCGAAGATCTGCCTCGAGCTCGGTCTCGGCCTCGACGGCGTCATCGGGCACACCCAACCGCGTCGTATCGCGGCGCGCGCCGTCGCCGAGCGGCTCTCCGAGGAGCTCGCCGTCGATCTCGGCACCGCTGTCGGCTACCAGGTGCGCTTCACCGACCAGAGCAGCCGAGACACCCTCGTCAAGGTCATGACCGACGGCATCCTGCTCGCCGAGATGCAGCGGGACCGCGAGCTGCGCCGCTACGACACGATCATCATCGACGAGGCCCACGAGCGCAGCCTCAACATCGACTTCATCCTCGGCTACCTCAGGCAGCTGCTGCCTCGGCGCCCCGACCTCAAGGTGATCATCACCTCGGCCACCATCGACCCCCAGCGCTTCGCCGAGCACTTCGCCGACCCGGCCACGGGCGAGCCGGCCCCGATCATCGAGGTCTCGGGCCGCACCTTCCCCGTCGAGATCCGCTACCGCCCGCTCGTCGACCCCGACCGCCCCGAGGCGGAGGAGCGCGACATGGTGACCGGCGTCTGCGAGGCGGTCGAGGAGCTGTGGACCGAGCGGCACGCAGGCACGAGCAGCGACATCCTCGTCTTCTTCTCCGGCGAGCGAGAGATCCGCGACGCCGCCGACGCGCTCAACGGCATGAAGCTGCCCGTCACCGAGGTCGTCCCGCTCTACGGACGGCTCTCGGCCGCCGAGCAGCACCGCGTCTTCTCGTCGCACACCGGCCGCCGGATCGTGCTGGCCACCAACGTCGCCGAGACCTCGCTCACCGTCCCGGGCATCCGCTACGTCATCGACACGGGCACGGCGCGCATCAGCCGCTACAGCCAGCGCACCAAGGTCCAGCGCCTGCCCATCGAACCGGTCAGCCAGGCGTCGGCCAACCAGCGGTCGGGTCGCTGCGGGCGCGTCTCCGACGGCATCGCGATCCGCCTCTACTCCGAGGACGACTACGACAGCCGCCCCGAGTTCACCGACCCCGAGATCCTGCGCACCAACCTCGCCTCGGTCATCCTCCAGATGACGAGCCTCGGGCTCGGCGACATCGCACGCTTCCCCTTCGTGGACCCGCCGGACAGCCGCCAGATCACCGACGGCGTCCGGCTCCTCGAGGAGCTCCAGGCCTTCGCCCCCGAGGACGACGAGCCCGCCCCGGCGCGGGGGAGGCGCCGTCCGGGACGCCGCCTGACGGCATACGGCCGCACCATCGCGACGCTGCCGATCGACCCGCGTCACGCGCGCATGGTCATCGAGGCCGACCAGCGCGGTGTCCTGCGCGAGGTGCTCGTCATCGTCGCGGCCCTGTCGATCCAGGACCCGCGCGAGCGGCCGCAGGACAAGCAGGAGCTCGCGAACGCCTCGCACAAGCGCTTCGCCGACGAGACGAGCGACTTCGTCACGTGGCTCAACCTCTGGGCCTACCTCAAGGAGCGTCAGCACGAGCTGAGCAGCAGCGCCTTCCGGCGGATGTGCAAGGCCGAGTTCCTCCACTACCTGCGCATCCGCGAGTGGCAGGACCTCCACAGCCAGGTCAAGCAGGCCGCCAAGCAGGCCGGTCTCGACCTGAGCCGCGGGAGCACCGACGTGGCCCAGGGCGAGCTCGACGTCGACGCGATCCACCAGTCGCTGCTCGCCGGACTCCTTTCGCACGTCGGTGTCCGGGACGAGCAGAAGCGGGAGTATGCCGGTGCGCGTGGCACGCGTTTCGGCATCAGTCCCGGGTCGGCGCTCTTCCGCAAGCAACCCCAGTTCGTCATGGCCGAGGAGCTCGTCGAGACGAGCCGCCTGTGGGCGCGCGTCAACGCCCGCATCGACCCCGTGTGGGCCGAGCAGCTCGGCGAGCACCTCGTGAAGCGGCAGTACTCCGAGCCACGGTGGTCGGGAAAGCGTGGCTCGGCCGTCGCGACCGAGCGCGTCACGCTCTACGGCGTGCCGCTCGTCGTCGGCCGCGTCGTAGGCCTCGGCCGCATCGACCCCGAGCTCGCGCGCGACCTCTTCATCCGGCACGCCCTCGTCGAGGGCGACTGGCACACCGAACACGCTTTCCTGCGCGAGAACGCCGCCCTCGTCGAACGCCTCGGCGAGCTCGAGGCCCGCACCCGGCGCCGCGACATCGTCGTCGACGACAGCACGTTGATCGCGTTCTACGACAAGCGGATTCCCGCCGACGTCGTCTCGGGACGTCACTTCGACACGTGGTGGAAGAAGGCGCGGCGTCAGACGCCGGACCTGCTGACCTTCACCGAGGAGCTGCTCCTGCGCGAGAGCGCGGGCAGCATCGCCGACGAGGACCACCCGACGACCTGGACCCAGGGCGAGAACGTCCTGTCGGTGACCTACCAGTTCGAGCCGGGATCGGCACAGGACGGCGTGACCGTGCACATCCCGGTCGAGCGCCTCAACCAGGTGACACCCGACGGCTTCGACTGGCAGGTCCCGGGCTTCCGCGAGGAGCTCGTCACGGCGCTGATCCGCAGCCTTCCCAAGGGGATCCGCCGCAACCTCGTTCCGGCGCCCGACCACGCCCGCGCCGTCCTGCCCGAGCTCGACCCGACGTCGGGACCGCTCCTCGTCACGCTCGCGACCGTGCTGCGGCGCCGGGCGGGCGTCGCCGTCACCCCCGCGGACTTCGACGTCGAGCGCATCCCGCCGCACCTGCAGGTCACCTTCAGCGTCGACGGCGCCGACGGCCGACCTGTCGCCACCGGCAAGGACCTCGAGGCGGTCCGTGACACCGCCGCGCCGCAGCTGCGCCGGCAGGTCAGCCGCGCCGGCTCCGGACTCGAGCGCGCGGGCCTCACGTCGTTCCCCGACGCAGGCGTGGCCGAGTCGTTCGAGAGCGCGCAGGGCGTCCACGGCTACCCGGCCCTCGTCGACACCGGCTCGACCGTCGACCTCCGGGTGCTCCCGACGCGTGCTGAGGCCGACGCCGAGCACCGCCTCGGGGTCCGGCGACTCCTCCTGCTCGGCATCTCGCCGCCGTGGAAGCAGATCCTCGCCCGCCTGACGAACACCCAGAAGCTCGCGCTCGGCCACAACCCGCACGGCAGCGTCCCGGCCCTGCTCGACGACTGCCTCGCCGCGGCCATCGACGCGATCCGCGACGACGCCGTCACCGACAGGTCGGACCACACGGTGCGCACCCGCGAGGACTTCGAGTGGGCCCTGTCGGCCGTGCGCACCCACACGACCGCCAAGGTCGTGCAGGTCGTCGGGCTCGTCGAGCCGATCCTCGCCAAGCACCTCGCCCTGACGAACCGGCTCGCCGAGCTCGACCGGTCCAGCAGCCCGGCCATCCGACCGATGCTCGCCGACGTCCGGGCCCAACTGGGAGAGCTGGTGCGCCCCGGCTTCGTCGCCAACACCGGGCTGCGCCGTCTGCCTGACCTCGATCGCTACCTGCGGGGGATCACCCATCGCCTCGACAAGGCGCCGGCCAACCTGGCCCGCGACGCCCAGGCGCTCGAGCAGGTCGACCTCGTCGAGGGCCGGTACGCCGACCTGCTCGACACGCTGCGGCCCGCCCAGCGCGGCGCCGCCGACGTCGTCGACATCGGCTGGATGATCGAGGAGCTGCGGGTCTCGCTCTTCGCGCAGACCGTCGGGACGGCATACAGCGTCTCGCCGCAGCGCATCCTCAAGGCGATCGCCAAGGTGGACGCCTGACCCCTGCCGCGCCCGGACATGGGGAATCATGGGATGCAGCGGAGCGTTGCACGAAGGACCCCGTACGACGAAAGGCCAGACCCGTGCAGGACCCGACCGAGCTCTTCCAGTTCGAGAGCGACACCTCACCGAGCCAGCTCCAGCAGCTGCAGGCGTCGGTGCTCGTGGTCGCCCTCGGCGGATTCATCGACGCCGGCCACACCCAGCGACTCATGGCCGACCACATCCTCGAGACGCACGAGTCGCGCGTCATCGCCTCCTTCGACGTCGACCAGCTGCTGGACTACCGCGGCCGTCGGCCCGTCATGGTCTTCGACCGCGACCACTGGAGCAGCTACGACGACCCGAGCCTGCTGCTGCACCGCGTCGTCGACAAGGAGGGTGTGCCCTTCCTGCTCCTCGTCGGCCCCGAGCCCGACTACCAGTGGAACCGGATGGTCGAGGCGACCACGATGCTCGTCAAGGCGTTCGGCGTCGACCTCACCGTGAGCGTCCACGGCATCCCCATGGCCGTCCCGCACACCCGACCGCTCGGCGTGACCGCGCACGGCACCAACCCGCGGCTCGTGACCGGCAACGACCCGGCGTTCGGCACGGTCCAGGTGCCGGCGAGCTTCTCGTCGCTGCTCGAGCTGCGCCTCGGCGAGGCAGGGCTCGATGCCATCGGTTTCGCCGTCCACGTGCCGCACTACCTCGGTCAGAGCGAGTTCGCCGACGCCGCCGTGCTCGGCCTCGAGCGGGTGCGCGCTGCGACGGGGCTCGACCTCGACCTGCGCGAGCTCGCCGCGACCGCCGGGCTCAACCGGGCCGAGATCACCCGGCAGATGGAGGAGTCCGACGAGATCTCCGCTGTGGTGCACGCGCTCGAGCAGCAGTACGACACGTTCCTCGAGGGCCGCCAGCAGCGCAACCTGCTCGCCACCGACCTCTCGGACCTCCCGACGGCCGACGAGATCGGCGCCGAGTTCGAGGCGTTCCTCAAGGACGTCACCGACGAGGACCAGGGCGACGACCGCACCTGAGGCGTTCTGACGAAAGGCGGGTCCGACCATCTGGTCGGGCCCGCCTTCGTGTCCCCTGCTCCCGTATGCCGTCGGCCGCCGCCGATGCCGCTCCCCCCGCCGCGCCCCGCTCGCTCGTGTTCGGCTCGGCTGCCTCGGGTCAGGCTTTCGCTTCGCTCCAGCGGCGGACGATGGAGGTGTCGGCGACGAACCGGACCTCGTCGGTGCCGGCCCACGTGCGCGCTGCGCTCGTCAGCGTGCCTTCGACGGCGGCCGCCGCGGCCGCGGCGTGCTGCTCGGGCACGTGGACGAGCAGCTCGTCGTGCAGGCACAGCACGATCTGCCCGCCGAGCGGGCGCACCGCGTGGCGTACCGTCGCCGCCCACGCCTTGAAGAGCTCGGCCGCCGAGCCCTGGATGATCGCGTTGCGCGCGTAGCGGCCCCGCGCTCCGTCCGCGCCCGTCGCGGAGAACTCGGCGCTGCCGGACGGCTCGGGCGCGCCCGGCTCGAGCGCGGGCAGGGGCACCCCGCCGAAGCGGATGAGCCGTCCACCCCACGTGCGCACCGGACGGCGGGCGACCCCGTCCGCGTAGGCCCGGTCGAGCAGGCTCATGGCCACGGGGTAGGCGCGCTCGAGGTCCTTGAGGGCCTCGCCCGCCGCACCCGAGCGCTGGCCGTACATCGCTGCGAGCACGGCCACCTTGGCCCGGGGCCGGTCGGCGCCGAGCTTGGCGGCAACGGGTGCGTAGAGGTCGTCGGCGCGGGTGGCCTCGGCGAACGCCCGGTCGGCGCTGACGACGGCGAGGACGCGCGGCTCGATCTGGCCGAGGTCGGCGCGGACGAAGACGTGGCCCGGTGCCGCGCAGATGGCTGGACGCAGGGGTGCGGGGAGGTTGTGCAGACCGTTCTGCGCGGTCATGCGCCCGGCCGCCCCGTCGCAGGCGGTCCAGCCGCCACGGAGCCGGTCGTCGGCGCCGACGTGGTCGTCGAGCCAGCGGTAGCCGTAGGTCGTCGCGATCCGCTCGTCCTTGCGCCACCGGAGCAGCGCGTCGACGAGGGGATGGGTGTGCCGGTACGGCTCGAGCACCCAGGCGCGCGTGTTGGGCACGTCGACACCGACCGAGAGGAGCAGGTCGCGCACCTGGCCCGGGTTGCGCAGGTCGGTGCGCTCCCGGCCGGGCGCGTGGCGGAGCACGACCGCGTCGCGCTCTGCCCTGATGCGCGCCGCGTCGGCGTCGTCGTCGGGTCGCGCCCCGGCGGACGTCGCGATGAGGTCCTCGGCGGCGGCCCGGTCGACGGGGAGCCCGTCGCGCTCGAGCTCGAGGCAGAGCACGGCCGCGGCGGACTCGGACCACACGGTGCGTTCGAGCCGACCGACGTGGTCGCCGCCGAGGCGGGCGAGGGCCTCGCGCTGCGCGGTGCAGCAGTCGAGCGCCAGGACGGCCAGCTCGCGCAGGCGGGCGTCGTCGGTCGCCCACGCGAGAGCATCGGCGCGGAGGTGGCCGGCCGCGGTCAGCAGGGACACGTCCTCGCCGGCAGCGACGTCGAAGAGGTCGCCGTCGAAGCCGCTCAGCCGCGGCGCGCGTGGCGCGGGCACGTCGGCCTCGTCGAGCCCGCGGCACCCGGCCATGACATGACCGGGCGTCGCCCACCAGCCGCCGTGGACGATGCGGTGGGCCTCGGCGAGGTCCCACGTGCGGGAGACGTCGACACCGGCGCCGACGACGGGCCGCAGGGTCGAGGCGGCCGACCACACGACCCAGCGCGGACCGAGCCGCGTCGTCGTGTCGACGAACCGGCGCACCACGTCGCCGAGCGGCCACGCCTCGTCGACCTCCGGCCCGACGGCATACGCCCCTCGGGGGCCGACGACGAGCGCGACGAGCGGCGGACCGGAAGACTTGTCAGTCAAGGCAACTCGCCATCCGCTTGATGGCCTCGCGGAGGATGTCGGGGGAGGTCGCGTAGTTGAGCCTCGCGTGCCCCGCGCCGCCGGAGCCGAAGATCGGACCGGGGGAGAGCGCGACGCGGGCGCGGCGCAGCACTTCGCCGGTGGGGTCGTCGCCGAGGCCCAGCCCGGAGAGGTCGAGCCACGCGAGATAGGTCGCCTCCGGCACGACGAGACGGGCGCCTGGCAGCTGCGCTGCGACGAGCTCGGCGAGCAGACGCCGGTTGGAGTCGAGCTCGCGGACGAGTCGGTGCACCCACTCGCGCCCGTCGCGGAAGGCAGCGGTCTGCGCGATGACGCCCAGGTGGCTCGCGCCGAACGTGACCCAGGGGTGGAGGCGGCGCACGTCGTCGGCGGCGTCGGTCCCGGGGACGATGATCGCGGCCTTGAGCCCTGCGAGGTTCCACGCCTTGGAGGCCGACGTCACGGTGATGCCGCGCTCGGCGCCCGCGACGGCGAGATAGGGCGTGAAGGTGCTCGTCGGCAGCACGAGCGGACCGTGGATCTCGTCGGAGACGACCCGGACGCCGCGCTCGTCGGCGACCCGGGCCAGGGCCGCCAGCTCGTCGGGGGTGTGCACCGTGCCGGTCGGGTTGTGTGGGTTGGAGAGCAGGTATGCGGCGCGGTCGCCTCCAGCGGTCACCTCGGCGAAGACGTCGGCGAGGCGGTGGAGGTCGAGCCGGTGGTTCGGACCGAGCGGCGCCTCGACGACCCGTCGCCCGCACGCCTCGATGACCTCGTAGAAGGCGTTGTAGACGGGCGGGCTGACGACCACCGGGCCACCGGGGTCGGTGAGGAGCCCGAGCAGGTGGGTCACGCCGGTCAGCACGTCGGCGACGCGGGTCGTGCTGTCGTGGTCGAAGCCCCAGCCCCACTCGTCGGCGGCGAACGCGGCGATCTCGGCGGCATACTCCTGCGTCAGGGCGTAGCCCGTGTCGCCCCGGGCCACGGCGGCGCTGACGGCGTCCACGACCGCGGGGCACGGCGCGCAGTCCATCTCGGCGATCCACATCGGGATGACGTCGGGCTCGTAGCGTCCCCACTTGACCGACGTGCGGTCGCGCCGGAGGTCGGCCAGCGGGACGCCGAGGATCGTCGCGCCGTCTGCGTGCCTCTCACCCATGGGAGCGACCCTACGAGAGCGGGGGGACGTCGTCTCCCGCGGTCCCCGGTCGGCTCGACTGGGTACGAGGGTGCCACGAGCGACCCGGGCGGCATACGGTGTCGTCGGCGGCGAATCGACAGCCGCCGCACAGGGACGACGGACGAAGGGGTGGAGCCGGTGGGCATCTTGGGTTACGGCAGGGACGAGACCGTCGAGGCATCGGACGCGACCGCGGTGAAGCTGCGCACGGCGAAGGACGCCGGCGCGCTCGAGCGGGCTGCCCTGCCGGCCGAGGGAGGTCTCTCGGGAGCCGCGACCCGACTCGTCGAGCGTCTCCTCGACGTCGGGATCGACGGCAAGGGACCGTTCGACCCGGCCCACGAGGTCGCCGCCAACGCGCTCAAGCACGCCCGGGGAGACCGCGACCAGGCCCTGCGGATCATCGTGCGCGACCACCGGCAGCTCGGCGCGATCGGCGGCTTCGCCACCGGTCTGGGCGGCTTCTTCACGATGCCCCTCTCGCTGCCGGCCAACGTGCTCGAGTTCTACCTGCTGGCCACCCGCATGACGGCGGCGACGGCCAAGGTGCGCGGCTACGACATCGACCAGCCCGAGATCCGCTCCGCGATCCTGCTGACCCTCGCCGGCGCCGACAGTGACGATCTCCTCAAGAAGGCCGGTCTGCAGGCCGCCGGTGGCAAGCTGTCGTCCGTCGCCTTCGACCGGCTGCCCGCCCCGGCGCTCATGGTCCTCAACAAGGCGGTCGGCTTCCGCCTGCTCGGGCGCATCGGGCAGGGGACCTTCGCCCGGCTCGGGCGCCTCGTGCCCGTCGTCGGAGGCCTCATCGGCGCCGCGGTCGACGTCTACATGCTGGGCCGCGTCGGCAAGCAGGCGGCCAAGGAGTTTCCTCCCGTCGAGACCTTCGGTCGCTGAGCGACCGGCTGGACTGGCCTCACCGTGAGGGACACGCAGATCACCGTTGCGCATCGCCGTCCGGGCCGGGGAATCGCACGCGGCACCCGTTCGTTGGGCCGGGCATGAAGCCCGCATCCCGGATCAAGATGGCCGCGACCGTCGCGTCGGTCGTGCGCGCCTCGACGCGACCCGGCGCGCCCAGCCTGCCGGAGCGGCTGCAGGCCGTGCCGCGCATGGTGCGCGCCACCGTGGACGGGACGTATGCCGGCACGACCCTCAAGCGGCTCGGGCTCGTCGCAGGGGCGGTCGCCTACGTCGCTTCGCCCGTCGACCTGCTGCCCGAGGCGGTCCTGCCGGTCATCGGCGCGGCCGACGACGCCGTCGTCATCTCCTGGGCGGTCAAGGCATTCTTCGAGGAGACCGAGCGCTTCATCGCCTGGGAGGTCGGTCAGGGTCTGCACCGCCCGCGGCCCCGGCGTGGTTCTGCGAGCGGGGCGCCGGGTGGCGATCCGGCGACCGAGGCGTCGCGCACGACGGTGCACGGTGAGCCGGTCACGGTGCCGGGCGATCCGACGACCCGGGCGTGGGCCGGAGGTGCCGAGGACGGACTGCGCCGCGACCGTGACAGCACCGGGGCTGCTGCACCCCGCCGCATCGTCAGCCGCGTCACGCGTGTCAGGGGCAGGTCCGCCAGCAGTGACCCCGGGCGGGGTCGGGACGACCGGGCGCGACTTCCGGAAGGGACGCGCCAGGCCGCGACCGACTACGTCCTCGAGTCGGTGCGCAAGCGCCTCGAGCGCTGAGCCCAGCGCACTCGGCGACACGGCGTACTGCTGCGCCGTGCTGCGTGCGGTGAACCCGGCCGCTGGGTCCGCGATCCACACCCCCTGACACGAAAGGCACTCGGTCCACAGGAGCCGATCGGGGTCTGCCGGTCCCCGGTGCGTGCCGCGAGGCTCGGGACATGCCGAAGATCTCACTGTCCGGGCCGGCCGAGCTGCTGACCATCATCCCCTTCCACCTGGGCTTCCAGCCGGAGCGCAGTGTCGTCGTGGTGTGCTTCCACGGCAAGCGGCTCGGGCTCGTCGCGCGGCTCGATCTCGTCGACGAGACCCTGGCCGCCGAGGCCGCCGCCCAGACGGTGCCGACCCTGCTCCAGGGTTCCCCGTCGTCGGTGGCCCTCGTGGGTTTCGAGCAGGTGCGCGACGAGTCGCTGGCCCTGCTCGAGGCGCTCGCCACGGGCGTCGAGGACCACCGGGTCGTCGTCCGGGAGCGACTCGCGGTCCTCGAGGGGCGCTGGCGCTCGGTCGGGTGCGACTGCTGCCCCTCGGAGGGCTGGCTCCTCCCGGAGCAGGCGGACGTGCCGGCCGTCGCGAGCTACGTGGCGCTCGGGCACTCCGTCCTGGCGGACCGAGAGGGGTTGGCGAGGCTCGTCGAGCCGCTCGCCCCCACGGAGCCCCGGCACGACCTCGCTGCCGCCGCGATCGACGACTGGCAGCGCCGCTATGTGGCAGCCGGTGGCTCCCTCAGCAGGACGCCGGCCCGGGCGAGCCGGACGGACCGGAAGCCCGCCCGGGGTCGGCGCCGTCGACCCACAGGACGGGGGCGCCGACCCGGCGCGGCGCTCGGGGTCCTCGACGGCGGCGACCCGACGGCTCGCCAGTTCCTCGTCCACGACTCCCTCGTGGCCTGGGGAGGGGTGCTGCACGGCGAGATCGAGGGGTACGGCGTCGAGCACTGGCTCCCGTCCCTCGTAGGTCCGCTCCGTGACCCGCGCTTCCATGACGCCCTGGTGGCGTGGCTCTGCCCCGGGATGGCCTCGGCCGACTTCCTGTCCGACGACCTCGCAGCCCTCCTCGGGGTGCTGCTCGGTCCAGACCTCCGGCTCGCCCCGGCTGCGGGCGATCACGAGACGGCCGGCGTCCGGACACCCGACGGCGCCGAGCCCGGTCGCTCCCCGGGATCGGGTGCGGACCCGGGCGACCCCGACACCGCGGCGGGGTCGGGGACGCCCGTGCAGGAACGCCTCGAGGAGGGCGACTCCGACGCGCTCCGAGCGCTGTTGCAGCTGCTGGCTGCGGGGCCGCCGTCGTCGGACCGGCACGACGACGACACCGACGACGAGGACCCCGGCGACGACAACAACGACAGCGACGAGGACGACCACGAGGACGACCACGAGGACGACTACGAGGACGATGGCGAGCCGCCGCGCGACGTCTTCGAGGCACGACGGGTGCTGGACGAGCTGGACGCCATGGGGACCGTCGCGGCGCTCGAAGCGTCGGTTGACCGGGACGGACCGCGCTCGCTCGACCTTCGGGCCGGCCTCGCCGCAGCGCCCGACGCGGCTCCCGAGTCGTGGCTCGGTGACGGCACCGACCCGAGCGGCTGGGAGGAGTGGGACGAGGCTGCGACGCCACGACTCGTCCTGTCCCGCCTCGAGCAGGTCTGCCGACTCACGCCGGCGGATCATGCGGTTCCCGTCCTGTCCCTCTTCGCCTCGATGGCGTGGTGGTGCGGCGACGGTGCGCGGGCCGGGGTCGCGGTCGACCGTGCGCTCGAGCTGGAGCCCGAGGACGGGCTGGGGCGGCTGCTGCGGCACGCCCTCGACGTCGGCCTCCGGCCACGGGAGTGCGCCTGAGCGTCTCCGGCGGCGGCGCCGTCCGTCCATGTCGTGGAACGGCGCGCGGCCTCTCCGCGAGGCCTCGCGTATGGTTGGAGCAGGTCATGAGTACCAGCGACAAGCCCCGGCTCGCTGGTCGGCAACCCTCCTTCGCGGTGGGGTGCCCCGGGTGAAGACCAGGCCGCCCCGTCCCCGGGTGCGTGCAAGCGCGAGGACCGAGGAGTACCCCGATGACCGTCACCCACCGGACGCAGAGCACCCGTCGCCGTGCGCGGCCCGGGACCGCTGGCACCGGCCAGACCGGCGACTCGGCGACGAGGGACCGTGCGGCGACGAGCCACGTCGACCCGACGGCACCGGAGCCCCGCCGGCCCGACGGCGCCTGGCGTGACGGCGACCCGGTCGGGCGGCGGCAGTTCGCCCACGTCGGTGACATCGAGCTCGAGCGCGGGGGAGTGCTGCCCGACGTCCGCATCGCCTACGAGACGTGGGGCCGGCTCAACGAGGCCGGCGACAACGTCATCCTCGTCGAGCACGCACTGACCGGCGACAGCCACGTCCTCGGTGAGGCCGGCGACGGACACGCCTCGCCCGGCTGGTGGAACGCCCTCATCGGGCCCGGTGGACCGGTCGACCCCAAGCGGTGGTTCGTCATCGCGTCCAACGTCCTCGGCGGGTGCCAGGGCAGCACCGGCCCCGCGAGCCCCGCGCCCGACGGTCGACCCTGGGGCAGCCGTTTCCCCTACGTCACGGTCCGCGACCAGGTCGCCGTCGAGCGACGCCTCCTCGACGGGCTCGGCATCCGCCGCCTCGCGGCCGTCGTCGGCGGCTCGATGGGTGGGATGCGTGCGGTGGAGTGGGCCGTGACGCACCCCGACGACGTCGACCGCTGCATCGTGCTCGCGTCGACGGCGTACGCGACCGCCGACCAGATCGCCTGGTGCCAGCCGCAGCTGCTGGCGATCCGCAACGACCCAGACTATGCGGGTGGCGACTACTACGAGGGCCACGCGCGACCCGACACCGGCCTGGGCCTGGCTCGCCGCATCGCCCACATCACGTACCGCACGGAGACCGAGCTCGGCACCCGCTTCGGACGCGAGGCCCAGCTCGGTGAGGACCCGCTGCGCGCCGGAGACCGCGGCCGGTTCGCCGTCGAGTCCTACCTCGACCACCACGCGGGCAAGCTGGCCAGGCGCTTCGACGCCAACTCCTACGTCGTGCTGACCGAGGCGATGAACTCGCACGACGTCGGGCGCGACCGCGGGGGGCTCGAGGCCGCCCTCGAGCGTGTCCGCGCCGAGTGCACCATCGTCTCGGTCGACACCGACCGCCTCTACCCGCCCCGGCTCTCCGACGAGCTGCACGCCGCCCTGCCGGGGTCCCGACGCGCACACATCACCTCGGAGTTCGGGCACGACGGCTTCCTCATCGAGGAGGACCAGGTGGGTCGCATCGTACGGGACGCGCTCGAACGACTCCGCGACTGAACCCATCTGCGCGCCGGGGCGGTTCGCCGACAGGCGGTGCTGTCGCACGCTCGTCGTCCGCGTCGCCGACGCCGCGGTGAGACTTCGCGCGGGACGCGCCGGACGCCTCGTAATCGGGTACGGTGCGAGCACTGGTTGTTTCCGTCCCAAGGAGGTCCGGGAAAGTGGCCATCGTCGTTGGTTATGTCGCCACCAAGGAAGGTCGCGCGGCGCTCAAGCGAGCCGCCGAGGAGTGCGTCCTGCGTGGAGCGAAGCTCGTCGTCATCAGCTCCCACCGGGGCGGCAAGGACTTCGACGCGAACGAGGCCAGCCAGTTCGAGAGCGAGCTCGCCCGGGTGCAGACGCTGCTCGAGGAGAAGGGCCTGGAGCACGAGGTGCGCCAGCTCGTCCGGGGCAACGACCCCGCCGAGGACCTCATCTCCGTCGCCGAGGAGGAGAAGGCCGACTTCATCGTCATCGGCCTGCGTCGCCGCAGCCCGGTCGGCAAGCTGATCCTCGGGTCCAACGCGCAGCGCATCCTGCTCGACGCGAGCTGCCCGGTGCTCGCGGTCAAGGGCGACTGAGCCCTCTCCGGCACGTCGTCCGGCCCGGTTCGTGCGGGCCGGACGCCCGTTCGCGGCACGCGGGTTGGACGCGCGTTCGCTCGGAGGGCGTACGCCGTTTTATAATGTCCGAGTACCGGATCGCACGAGGCGCACCGAGAGCTCGAAACAGGGATCGACTCCGACAGGCCAAGCTCTTCCGGCACCAACCCCCATTCTCGTTCGTTGTGATGGTGCATGCCCGGATTCGGGTCGACCATCAGACGAGACCTGTGACGAAAGGCGACTGCATCCGTGCCTAAGGCAACAACCGCTGGAGCTCCCAAGACCCTGCCGAAGGTGTTCCAGCACGAGGCGATCATGCAGCTCCTGGTCAAGGGCAGCAGCAGCGGCACCATCACCGGGACGGAGATCGCGCGCGCCCAGGTCGATGCAGGACTCGACCTGAAGCAGATGAAGCCGGTCCTCACGACCCTCGAGGCCCACGACATCGAGATCGTCGTCGACGCGCCGCACTCCAGCACGACGAAGAAGACCCGAACAGGGACCAAGGGAGGCACTGTGGCCACCGCACGCAGCACCACCGCCGCGGCGACGAAGTCCGCGACGCGGACGACGACCGCGACGACGAAGACCGCCGCCAAGAAGACGACGGCCAAGGCGGCGCCGGCCCGTGCCGCCGCAGCCACCGACGACGAGGCGGCCACCGCCCCCAAGGCGGCCGCGGCCCGCACGGCCAAGAAGGCTGCCACGAACGCCGGTGTCGCCAAGGCGGCCGCAAAGCCCGCTGCCAAGAAGACCGCCACCCGCAAGACCGCCGCGAAGAAGGCCACGACGTCGGCCGACGGCACCGTCGTCGCCGGTGACGACGCCGAGCCCGAGGACGCACCGGTCGGCGAGCTGGAGGAGGTCGTCGTCGAGCCCGTCGACGTGGACGACGACGCCGAGGACGGTGACGAGGCCACCCCCGCAGCCGCCGCGAAGACCGAGGAGACCGAGGAGTCCGGCTTCGTCATCCGTGACGACGACGAGGACGACGCCCCGGCCCAGCAGGTCGTCACCGCCGGCGCCACGGCCGACCCGGTCAAGGACTACCTCAAGCAGATCGGCAAGGTCGCCCTCCTCAACGCCGAGCAGGAGGTCGAGCTCGCGAAGCGCATCGAGGCCGGCCTGTTCGCCGAGGAGAAGCTCAACTCGGGCGACAAGATCGACATGAAGCTCAAGCGTGAGCTGTGGTGGATCGCCCAGGACGGCAAGAAGGCCAAGAACCACCTGCTCGAGGCCAACCTGCGACTCGTCGTCTCGCTGGCCAAGCGCTACACCGGCCGCGGCATGCTCTTCCTCGACCTGATCCAGGAGGGCAACCTCGGCCTCATCCGTGCGGTCGAGAAGTTCGACTACACCAAGGGCTACAAGTTCTCGACCTACGCGACGTGGTGGATCCGCCAGGCGATCACCCGCGCCATGGCCGACCAGGCGCGCACCATCCGCATCCCGGTGCACATGGTCGAGGTCATCAACAAGCTCGCCCGCGTGCAGCGTCAGATGCTCCAGGACCTGGGCCGCGAGCCCACCCCGGAGGAGCTCGCCAAGGAGCTCGACATGACGCCCGAGAAGGTCGTCGAGGTCCAGAAGTACGGCCGCGAGCCCATCTCCCTGCACACGCCCCTCGGTGAGGACGGCGACAGCGAGTTCGGTGACCTCATCGAGGACTCCGAGGCCGTCGTCCCGGCCGATGCGGTCAGCTTCACGCTCCTGCAGGAGCAGCTGCACTCGGTGCTCGACACCCTGTCCGAGCGGGAGGCCGGCGTCGTCTCGATGCGCTTCGGCCTGACCGACGGCCAGCCGAAGACGCTCGACGAGATCGGCAAGGTCTACGGCGTCACGCGCGAGCGCATCCGCCAGATCGAGTCCAAGACGATGAGCAAGCTGCGTCACCCGAGCCGCAGCCAGGTGCTGCGCGACTACCTCGACTGAGGACGCGCCGCGCCGGCCGGCCCGGACACCGAAGGAGCCCACGACACGTCGTCGTGGGCTCCTTCGCGTCTGCGGTGTCCCGTTGTCTGCGTATGCCGTGTGCCGGGCTCAGCGGCGCCGGGGGAGCAGGCGGTCCGGGAGGGAGCGCCAGAACGACACACCAGCCTCGGGCCAGAAGAAGGACCGTGCCCGGGTCTGCCAGGCCCGGGTGCGGCCGACCTGACGCCGGATCGACCGGATGTCGTGGTGCAGCCGGAAGGCCTCCTGCGGTGTCGTGCGCTCGGGCCGGTCGTAGCGGGACTTCTCGAGGGTCGCCGTGACCCGTCGCATGGCGGTGGCGTTCTCCTCGTCGAGGTGCCCGTCGGCGACGTAACGCTCGCGCAGCTGGCGCAGGGTGACGCCCTCGGGCGCACTGAGCCCCAGGTCGCCGAAGTGCGAGGTGAGGTCGTCCCACTCGGCCTCGATGAGGTCCTGCTGGGTCACGGCGGCGCGTCGGCGACGCAGCCGGAGCAGCCAGGCCGTGATCGGCATCGCGAACGCCGCGAGCAGGCCGAGCACCAGCGCGAGGGCGAGCACGACGTTGCGCACGGTGAAGACGTGCCCGACGGAGCCGAGGAAGGTCTCCTCCTTCTGCACGGGGGCCGCCGTTGCCGCCGTGGTCGAGCTGGTGGCCGAGGCCGTGCCGCTCGAAGTGTTCGTCTCGCTGACCTCGCGCCCACCACCCGTCGGGCCGGAGCCCGCGCCGAGGACGGCATACGGTGGCGGCGAGCCCGCACGGGCACCAGGGGTCGGCTCGAAGCGCAGCCAGCCGTAGCCCTGGAAGTAGAGCTCGGGCCACGCGTGGGCGTCGCTCGCGCGGACGATGTAGCGCTCGTCCGAGAGCTGGCCCGGGAGGAAGCCGATCGCCATGCGGGCCGGGATCCCCTGGGCCCGGGCGAGCATGATCATCGCCGTCGCGAACTGCACGCAGTAGCCGCGCCGGGTCTGGTAGAAGTTCTGGATCGGCTCGAGCAGGCGGCCCTGGCTGTCGCGGAGCTGCTCGCCGAGGTCGAGGGAGTAGGTGTAGCGGCTCGGGTCGCGCAGGTGGTTCTGGATCGCGATCGCCTTGTCGAGCGGGTTGTCCGCGCCGCGGGTGACCTGGTCGGACCACTGCTGGATCAGGTCACGCGAGCGGTCCGGGATGGTGAGGTCGTCGTCGGTGATGTCCGGCGAGTCCGGGGCTCCCGACTCGCGCAGCTCCGGCGCTGAGGGCGCGAGGTCGGCATACGTCACCCGGTAGGTGCTCACCGCGCGGTCGACGCGGACGTCGCGCGTGACGGGGTCGATGCTCCACGGCGTGCCCTCCATCGCGACGGCGACGACCGGGTAGGGCGCCGCGATGCGGGGCGCGGCGAGGGTGTTGTCCGTCACGGTGATGACGTAGTCGCGTCGCTTGTCCGGTGGCGGCAGCGGAGACGGGTTGTCGGGACGATCGCCGGTGGCGCCGGCGACGCTCCACTGCCCGCGGGAGTAGTACGACGTCGCGAGCACCCGCAGGGGGGACCGCGTGAAGGCCGTCGTCGTGTAGGTCAGGACGGGCGACTGGTCCTGGTTGTTGAGGCTGCGCGAGAGGTCGAGCGTGTCGTTGAACCCGACGGACCCCTCGCCGGCGCCGCCGCCCGACCGGCCGAGCCCCTCGGTGAGGTAGCGCGGTGGGAAGTGCGGGATGACGGCCGGCACGATGAGGGCGACGACGACCCCGACGGCGCCGAGCTTCAGCGCCCCCGCGGTGAACGAGCGCAGGGCGTCGCGGTCGTGGGCTGCCTCGTCGATCTCGCTCTCGTCGGCCGCGCTGGCCGTGCCCCAGCGCCCGAACTGGGCCCGGGCGGTCGTGTGCAGCATGACGAGCCAGAGCACGACGGGCACGACGAAGAAGCGCAGCGCGAGGGCGGCGTCGCCGTTGGCCGCCGTGATGAGGTATGCCGTCAGCAGTGGCAGTCCGGCGGCGGCCGGGCTGCGCCACGTGGCGGCCATGGCGTCGACCGCGATGGCGACGAGCGCGACGGCGACGACGAGGCAGAACGTCAGCCCGTCGTTGAGCGGCGCGGGGGCCGAGTAGCGGTTGATCGTCTCGAGGGCCTGCAGCCCCAGGGAGTTGGCCGCCTCGAGGGTGGCAGGTGTCGGCACGAAGAGGGTGAAGGACTCACCCGTGTAGCGGGCGAGGATGACGTAGGACGTCACGAGCACCTGGAGGAGCACGACGAGTCCGCGCGAGCGGGTGAGGCCCCGGGCGACGAGGCCGAGGCCGGCGACGAGGGCGATGACGAAGGCCGCCTGCGGCAGCCACGTGGACTCGACGAAGAGGCTCGTGATGGGGTAGACGGCGGCCAGGGTGGCCAGGGCGGCCAGGAGGGTGATCCTCCAGCGACGGCGGGTCATCGGCTGCCTCCGACGGTGGCGGCCGTCAGGACGGCCCAGACGTGCGCGACGTCCTCGTCGCGCTGGACCGAGACGGCGCGCCACCCCGCGAGGCGCAGCGTGTCGACGTGCGGCACGGCCTCCTCGGCATCGGTCGCGCCGAAGCTACGGGCGTCGAGGACGAGCGCCAGGCCGGTGGTGCCCGGCTGGCGCAGGCTCGCCACCCGGGAGGTGATGTCGCGTCCCTGCGGTCCGACGACGGCCACGAGGAAGCCGCCGGCAGCGGCGAGGGCCTGTCCGGCACGCAGGATCTCGTCCTCGCCCGTGTCGTCGCGCGGCGTCGCCACGGCGAGCACGTCGAGGATCTCCTCGGGCGTCATGGTCTCGGCCGCGCGGGAGGTCTCGACCGTCTCGGCGCAGACGAGGTGGACGGCATACCCCGAGTCGCACAGGTGCACGGCGATGGACGCGGCCGCGGTGATCGCCCACTCGAACGAGCTGCTCACTCCCGTGCCCCCGTGCGCGGAGGGCCGCGGGTCGATGAGCACGACGGCGCGACGCTGCGCGGGGCGGTCCTCCTGGCGCACCATGAGGTCGCCGGTGCGGGCGGTCGCGGGCCAGTGGATGCGGCGCAGGTCGTCGCCGTCGCGGTACTCGCGGATCGTGACGTCGTCCTCGCCGTGCAGCGCGATGAGGTGGGCCTGCTCGCCCTCGGAGCCGACGCCCGCGCTCGGCTGGCGGTTCGACGACAGCGGGTGCACGGCCGGCAGCACGACGAGGTCGGCGGTGCCCTCGAGCACCGCGTTGCGGTTGGCGAGGCCGAACGGGTCCTGCACCTGGACCCCGAGGGGCCCGAGGTGGTGGCGTCCACGCAGGTGGGAGCGCACGGCGTAGTCGATGGCGCGGACGCGGCCCGGCGGGATCCGGCCGACGACGAAGCGCGGCCGGTCGCCGAGGACGTAGTCGAGCCGCTCCTCGGCGAGGAAGATCGGCGTCGTGTTCGTCGAGACGTTCTCGAAGGACAGCGTGACGTGTGCGTCCTGGCCGACGCTGATGCGCTCGGGGTGGCTGTGCCGCTCGATGCGCATCCGCGTCTTGCGGGTGCGCACGAGCACGGCGGAGATGAGGGGGAGCGCGACGAGGAGCACCCCGAAGCGGGTGAGGTCGCGGAAGCCGAAGATGACCCCGGCGAGGACGAGGACCGCGCCCGAGCCCATGAAGGCCCGGCCCCTCGTCGTCAGGACGCTGCGCAGCGAGCGCATGGGCGCCTGCCCCCGCTCAGCGCGCTGCGGGCGGCACCGGCACCTGGCGCAGCAGGTCGGTGACCACCTCGGCGGTGGTGCGGCGGGCGAGCTGGGTCTCGCTCGACGGCATGAGCCGGTGGGCGAGGACCGGCCCCGCGAGCACCTGGACGTCGTCAGGGATCACGTGGTCGCGACCCTCGAGCGCGGCAAAGGCGCGGGACGCGCGCAGCAGGTGCAGGGCGGCACGCGGTGACGCGCCGAGCCGCAGCGCGGTCGTCGACCGGGACCGGGTCACGAGGTCGACGATGTACTGACGGATGGCAGGACTCGCGTGGACTTGGCTGACGGCGTGCACGACGCGGTTGATCGTCTCGGCGTCGGTCACGGGGGTCAGGGCGTCGAGCGGTGAGCTCGAGCCGTGCGTCTCGAGCAGGTCGAGCTCGGCGCTGGGTGCCGGGTAGCCCATCGAGATCCGGGCCATGAAGCGGTCGCGCTGGGCCTCGGGGAGGGGGTAGGTGCCCTCCATCTCGATGGGGTTCTGGGTCGCCATGACGATGAACGGGGCCTGCAGGGTGTAGGTCGTCCCGTCGACCGTGACCTGGCGCTCCTCCATCGACTCGAGCAGGGCCGACTGCGTCTTCGGGGACGCGCGGTTGATCTCGTCGCCGACGACGACGTTGGCGAAGATGGCGCCCGGCCGGAACTCGAAGCGGCGGGCGTCCTGGTTGAAGATGCTGACGCCCGTGACGTCGCTGGGCAGCAGGTCGGGTGTGAACTGGATGCGGCGCACCGTGGCGTCGATCGACCGGGCCAGCGTCTTGGCGAGCATCGTCTTGCCGACGCCGGGCACGTCCTCGATGAGCAGGTGACCACCGGCGAAGAGGACCGTCACGGTGGTGCGGACGACGTCAGGCTTGCCCTCGATGACGCTTGTCATGGCACCCATGAGCCGCTCCGCCACGTCGTGGATGAGGTCGAGGTCGGCTGCGCCCGTGGTCGCGGCCGCGCCCGGTGATGCCGTGGTCCCGAGCCCCGTGTCCGTCGTCGTCACACTGTCCTCCGTCGTCGTCCCCATGTCGTGGCGCAGCGCTGCTCGTGGCGGGCTGCGTAACCCGTCAGGTGATCTTCTCCCATGGACCCTCGACACCGGTAGGGCTGCCCCGGTCGTGACCGGATGGAGACCTTGGTCGTGGGCACGTGGTCGACGCCCCCGGGAGCGCGCCCGGGACCACCTCCACTTTCCTCCACCTCCAACGTCCGGTGTGGCCGTTCGGTTCGGTTTGGGACGGGTCCTGGTGGGGCCGAACCTGCTGCTGAGCACGATCCGCAGGGCGCGGGCGTCGGCCGGGTGGCCCGGGCGGGCGTCGCCGTCACCGCGGTGGGGTGTTCGGGCGAGTGGTGGTGCCCCAACTGCTCCACTTCACTCCACCCCGTCTGACCTGCGCAAACGCGGGACTCGCCGGGCCAAAAAGGGTGAAAGTTCGTTGACGGTGGAGCAAAGTGGAGTATCGTGGGGCTTCAAGGTAGGGAATGGGGACGCCTTCGGGTCGACAAAGGGGAGGTGGCGGACCATGTTTCTCGGGACGCACACGCCCCGGCTCGACGAGAAGGGTCGGCTCTTCCTGCCCGCGAAGTACCGCGAGCGGATGGCCGGCGGGCTCGTCGTCACGCGCGGCCAGGAACGCAGCCTGTTCATCTACCCGATGGACGAGTTCGTCAAGGTCGCCGACCAGATGCGCCAGGCCCCGACGACGAGCAAGGTCGCCCGCGACTACATGCGCGTCTTCCTCTCCGGCGCGTCCGACGAGATCCCCGACAAGCAGGGCCGGTTCACGATCCCGGCCAACCTGCGCCAGTACGCCGGCCTCGACCGCGAGGTCACGGTCATCGGTGCCGGCGCGCGCCTCGAGGTCTGGGACAGCGGGGTCTGGAACGCCTACCTCGAGCAGACCGAGCAGAGCTTCGCCGACACGGCGGAGGAGGTGATCCCCGGACTCTTCTGAGTCGGGACGACCACCGTCGCCGACGACGACCGCCACGACATCACCCGCACCACCGACCAGCACCTGAGCGCCGGCCTCCAGCCGCTCCACACCCGGGACGACTTCCCCCGTCCCGGGCGAGGCAGCGGATGGGGACCAGCCCCCAGGTCGACGGGCTCCGCAGAGCAGCACCGACAGCACCACTCCCGACCGGCACGCGACCAGCTCCCTCCACCTGTTCGCTGCCACTCCGGCCGACCGGCCACCACCACATCACCCCACGGCGGATCCCTATTCGCCGTGAGGTCACACCAGTCACATCAGCCCCGTGCGTCACAGACGCACCACACAGGGCCCAGCAGCACGAGCGTGAGAGGGACGCACCATGAGCGATCGAGGACAGGCGCAGGAGCGTCACGTCCCCGTCATGCGCGACCGGATCCTCGAGCTGCTCGCCCCCGCGCTGCAGCGGCCAGGGGCGGTGCACATCGACGGCACCCTCGGCATGGGTGGCCACGCCGAGGGCGTCCTCGAGCGCTTCCCCGACTGCACCGTGGTCGGCATCGACCGCGACCGTGAGGCCCTGGCTCTCGCGGGCGAGCGACTGGCCCGGTTCGGCGACCGCTTCCGCCCGGTCCACGCCGTCTACGACGACATCAAGGACGTCGTCGGCGACCTCGACGTGTCCGCGGTCGACGGCATCCTCTTCGACCTCGGCGTCAGCTCCCTCCAGCTCGACGAGGCCGACCGGGGCTTCGCCTACCGGGTCGACGCGCCGCTCGACATGCGGATGGACCAGTCGACGGGGCAGACCGCCGCCGACGTGCTCAACACCTACTCGGTCGAGGACCTCACCCGCATCCTGCGCGACTACGGCGAGGAGCGCTACGCGCGCAAGATCGCCAAGGCCGTCGTGCAGGACCGCGCGATCGAGCCGTACGCCTCGTCCGGTCGCCTCGTCGACATGCTGCGTCGCGTCATCCCCGCCGCCTCGCAGCGACAGAGCGGCCACCCGGCCAAGCGCACCTTCCAGGCCCTGCGGATCGAGGTCAACGACGAGCTCGAGGTCTGGCGCCGCGCCATCGACGAGGCCATCGACGTCCTCGCCGTCGGCGGCCGGATCGCGGTCCTGTCCTACCACTCGCTCGAGGACCGGGCGACGAAGCGGGCCTTCGCCGCCGGCGCCACGTCCAGCACCCCCGCAGGTCTGCCGGTCGAGCTCGCCGAGCACGCGGCATACCTCTCCCTCGTCACTCGCGGCGCCGAGGCGCCCGGCGATGACGAGGTCACCACGAACCCGCGGGCCGCCTCGGCCCGACTTCGCGTCGCCGAGCGCGTGCGCGACACCTCCACGCACACCCCAGCCAGCAGGACCAGGAAGGGACCCACCCGATGAGCCAGATGACCGCCACGGCCCGGCCGCTCCGCGCGCCGCGGCGCGGCCCAGCCCCCACGCCGCTCCGGGTCATCCCGAGCAGCATCACGCGCACTGGCAACGGCGCGTTCGTGACGATCTGCATCGGGCTGCTCACGGCCGGGCTCATCGCCCTGCTCCTGCTCAACACGGCACTGGCCCAGGGCTCGCTGGCCGTCGGCGACCTCCAGCGCGAGTCGGCACGCCTCAGCGACACGGCCGGCAACCTCCAGGAGGACATCGACCGGGCCTCTGCCACGGGCGCGCTCGCGCGCAGCGCCGCCGAGATCGGCATGGTGCGGATGAACACCCGCGGCTACATCGACCTCTCCACGGGCACCGTGTCGGGCGAGCCGGAGCCGGCGACGAAGAACAACGCCTTCCCGATCGTCACGAGCCCGACGCCGCCCGCCGTGACGGCCAAGGTCAAGAAGGTCCTGTCCTCCGCGACGAAGGCCAGCAAGGCGGCCTCGGCCACGCCGGCCACGCCGTCCCAGGCCGCCACGCCGACGACGCCCGGTGCCAAGCCGGAGACCCCCGCAGCACCCACACTGGGCACGACGCCCGGAGCGTCCGGGCAGGCCACGGGCGCGACCGGGGCGGGCCAGGCAGGGCAGGCCCAGCAGACGACGGTGAGGTGATCCCGTGACGCAGAACCGAGCGACCGATCCACGACGGACCGGTCGCGGTGCTGCGCCCGCAGGGGACACCCGTCGCGCCTCCTCCGCGACGGGCACGGCCCGCGTCGGCCAGGCGCGCGCAAGCCAGGGCCGGCCCGCCCAGGGTCGGTCCGGCCAGGGGCGGGCCGCCCAGCCGGGCTCCGTCCGGCAGAGCGGTGCAGCCAGCTCCCCGGGCCAGAAGTCGGGCCAGAAGTCGGGACAGAAGTCGGGCCAGAAGTCGGGACAGAAGCCGGGCTCGTCCGCGGGCGCGCGCGCGAGCACGTCGGTGCGCGCGACCTCGGCGGGGCGGGGCGCCGCGCCGGCTCGCAGCCGCAGCGGCAGTCCGTCCGGCAGCCCCCGAGCCAGCACGCGGACGAGCGCTCCCCGGACCCAGACGGCCTCGAGCCGCGGTCGCGGGCCCGCAGCTCAGCGTGCCGCGGCACTTCGGGGACCCCGAGGCCCTCGAGGTCCGCGCGGGCCCCGTCGCCCGCTCAAGATCTCGCGCGCGAACCCGCGCCGTAGGGCGCGCGTCATGTTCGTCGCCATCCTCTTCGTCTTCACGATCTTCGCCGGGCAGCTGCTGCGTATCCAGGCCTTCGACGCGTCGGCCACCCAGGAGGCCGCGCTGTTCAAGCGGTCGGTCAAGACGACGACGCCGGCCATGCGTGGCCAGATCCTCGACACGAACGGACAGGTCCTCGCGGACTCCGTCGAGCGCTTCACCATCGCCGCGGACCCCAAGATCATCCCGCTCTACACGGTGAAGATCGACGGCGTGCGGCAGGAGGTCGGGGTCACCCGCGCCGCTGCCGACCTTGCGCCGCTGCTCGGCATGACGCCGTCGGCGCTGACGAAGCTCTTCACGCGCTCGAACACCCGCTACGTCGTGGTGAAGAAGGAGGTCAACCCCGCGATCTACCGTGAGATCCGGGCGCTGGGCATCCCCGGCATCACGGGTGAGCGCACGGCCCAGCGGATCTACCCGACCTCCATGGCGCTCGGCCAGCTCGTCGGCTTCGTGCGCCCCTCCGACCAGAGCGGCGCAGGCGGCATCGAGCAGATGCTCGACACGGCGCTCAAGGGCACTCCCGGTGTCAGCGTCGCCGAGCGGGCCCGGGACGGCTACATCATCCCGGGATCGCAGCGGGTCGACACCCCCGTCGCCAACGGGCGCGACGTCAAGCTGACGATCGACGCCGACCTCCAGTGGTACGCCCAGAACGCCCTCGCCAAGCAGGTGACCGCCGTCGGGGCCGAGTCCGGCACCGCGGTCGTCCTCGAGGTGGCCACGGGCAAGGTGCGCGCCGCCGCGAGCTACCCGACGTTCGACCCGAACGACCTCGGCGACGCCTCGAAGTCCTCGCTCGGCAACTACGCCTTCAACGACGCGTTCGAGCCCGGATCGACCGGCAAGCTCATGACGATGGCTGCCGCTCTCGAGCAGGGCGTCATCACGCCCGACACCGGGGTCATCGTGCCCCCGCGCCTGCCCCGGGCCGGCACGTCCTTCAAGGACAACGAGCCGCACGGCGTCGAGAACATGACGGCCACGGGCGTGCTCGCGAAGTCGTCCAACATGGGCACCATGCTCATCGGCGAGCGCGTCTCGCCGACCATCATGGAGGCGTACTACCGCAAGTTCGGCATCGGCTCGAAGACCCCCGTCGGCTTCCCCGGGGAGTCGGCGGGCCTGCTCGCCGGCGCCAAGGACTGGGTCTCGACGCGGCGCTACACGATCCTCTTCGGCCAGGGCTACGCCGTCACGGCGATCCAGCAGGCCGGCGTCTTCCAGACGATCGCCAACAAGGGTGTCCGCGTGCCGCCGTCGCTCGTCGAGGGGACCGTCAACGACAGCGGCACCCTCATCCCGTCGACACCGACGACGCCGAGCCGCGTCGTGACCGAGGACACCGCGGTGAAGCTGTCGCGGATGATGGAGGAGGTCACCGGCGAGAACGGCACCGCGAGCGCGGCCCGCATCAAGGGCTACCGCGTGGCCGGCAAGACCGGCACGGCCGACCGCTACGACGAGAAGCTGGGCCGCTACAACGGCTTCACCGCCTCGTTCATCGGGTTCGCGCCGGCCGAGGCGCCGAAGTACGTCGTGGCCGTCTTCATCCAGAAGCCCAGCGCCGGCATGTTCGGTGGCGCGCTGGCCGGACCGGTCTTCAACCAGGTCATGTCCTACCTGCTCGAGCGCACCGGTGCCCCGCCCAGCCCCACGTCGACCCTCGACTACCACGTCTGGGCCGACAAGCCCCTGTCGTCCGACGACCCCGAGGTCATCAGCAATGCGCGGGCGAAGCGGGATGGCCTGTAAGTTGGGATGACGTGTCACCTTCCCCCCTTCGACCCGCCACGTCGGGTGTGCGCCTCCGCGACCTGACGACCCGGATCCGGGCCGAGGTGCCCTCTGGAGCCGGCGTCGACGCCGTCGTGACAGGGGTCACGCTCGACAGTCGAGCCGTGCTCCCGGGCGACCTGTACGCGGCCCTCCCGGGCTTCAACGTGCACGGCGCGCGCTTCGTCGCCGACGCCGTGGCCGCCGGAGCCGTCGCGGTTCTCACCGACACGGCCGGCCTCGCCGAGCTGGCCGACCTCACGGTGCCCGTCGTCGTCACGCAGGACCCACGGCGCGTGCTCGGCGACGTCGCGGCGCAGGTCTACGGCCGGCCCTCCGACTCGCTGACGATGCTCGGGGTCACCGGCACCAACGGCAAGACGACGACGGCCTACCTCGTCGAGTCGGCGCTGCGGGCGCACGGTCAGCGGACGGGGCTCATCGGCACCGTCGAGACGCGGATCGGTGACGAGCGCGTCGAGTCCGTGCGCACGACGCCCGAGGCGACCGACCTGCACGCCCTCCTCGGGCTCATGCGGGAGCGGGGCATCGACGCCTGCATCATGGAGGTCTCGAGCCACGCCCTCGAGCTGCACCGGGTCGACGGCGTCGTCTACGACGTCGCGCTCTTCACGAACCTCTCCCAGGACCACCTCGACTTCCACCCCTCGATGGACGACTACTTCGCGGCCAAGGCCTCCCTCTTCACGCCGCAGCGCTCTCGCGCCGCGGTCGTCTGCGTCGACGACGCCTGGGGTCGGCGCCTCGCGTCCGAGGCCCACGTGCCGACGACGACCCTCGCCACGACGACCGAGGGCGCCCGTGACGCCGACTGGGGCGTCGAGGAGGACGAGGACGGCGCGTTCACCCTGCGGGAGCGGTCAACGGGCCGCGCCCTGAGCCTCGTCTCGCACCTGCCCGGTCACTTCAACGTCGCCAACACCGCGCTGGCCGCCCTCGCGCTCCTGCGCATCGGCCTCGAGCCGAGCGAGGTCGAGGGCGCCATGTCCGTGGCCCCGGACGTGCCGGGCCGTATGGAGGTCGTCGCGCCCGGTGGACCCGAGGGCCCGCGCTGCGTCGTCGACTTCGCGCACACGCCCGACGCCGTCGATGCCGCCCTCGCAGCGCTGCGTGCCTCGACCGGCGGTCGCCTCATCGCCGTCCTCGGTGCCGGGGGAGACCGTGACCGGGGCAAGCGACCGGCCATGGGGGCCGCCGCTGCGCGCCGCGCCGACGTCGTCGTCGTCACCGACGACAACCCCCGCTCCGAGGACCCGGCCGAGATCCGTTCGGCCGTCATCGCCGGGGCGCGCGAGGAGGTCGGTGCCGGGTCGGCGCGGGCGTCCGAGATCATCGACGGCGGCACGCGCTCGAGCGCGATCGCCGAGGCCATCGCCCTCGCGGTGGTCGGCACGGGGGAGGACCGCCCTGTCGACACCGTCGTGGTGCTCGGCAAGGGACACGAGAAGGGTCAGGAGATCCACGGAGTGAAGCACCCGTTCGACGACCGCGACGCCGTGCGCGCCGCCCTCGCAGCCGTCACCTCGTCGGGGGTGACGTCGTGATCGCCTTGTCCCTCAGCGAGATCCGCGACCTCACCGGAGGTGCCGTCCACGGCACAGACACGCCTGAGGCGGTCGTCGTCGACGGTCCGGTGACCACCGACTCCCGCGAGTGCGGGCCGGGCAGCCTCTACGTCGCGCGGGTCGGCGAGAGCGCCGACGGGCACGACTTCGTCGCTGCCGCCGTCTCGGCGGGAGCGGCCGCAGCCCTCACCTCGCGTCCGGTCGACGGCGTGCCGTGCGTCGTCGTGGACGACGTCCAGACGGCCTTCGGCCGGATCGCCCGCGGGGTCGTCGACCGCGCTCCCGAGCTGCGGGTCGTGGGCATCACCGGCTCGTCGGGCAAGACCAGCGTCAAGGACCTCCTCGCGTCCGTGCTGTCGTCGGTCGCCGAGACGGTCGCACCGGTCAACTCCCTCAACGGCGAGATCGGCGTGCCGCTCACGGTGTGCCGTGTCACGCCGACCACGCGCTTCCTCGTCGCCGAGATGGGCGCCCGGGGCATCGGCCACATCGACTACCTCACGCGCATCGCACCGCCGCAGGTCGCGATCGTCCTCAACGTCGGCACCGCTCACATCGGCGAGTTCGGGTCACGCGAGAACATCGCCCGCGCCAAGGCGGAGCTGCCCCTGGCGGTCCCCGCCGAGGGGCTGTCGATCCTCAACGCCGACGACCCCGTCGTGGCCGCCATGGCCTCCGGCGTCGCGTCCCGGGTCCAGCTCGTCGGGCTCGCGCCCGAGGCGGACGTGCGCGCCGAGGAGGTCACCCTCGACGAGCGCGGGAGGGCGGCATACACCCTCGTCAGCCCGCAGGGCTCGGCCCGGGTCTCCTTGCGCCAGAGCGGTGCCCACCACGTCGGCAACTCCCTCGCCGTCGCCGCGGCGGCGCTCGAGCTCGGGCTGTCGCTCGACCAGGTCGTGGCCGGGCTCGGCGCTGCCGAGGCCGTGAGCCGCTGGCGGATGGAGATCACCGACCGGGCCGACGGCGTGGTCGTCGTCAACGACGCCTACAACGCCAACCCCAACTCCATGCGTGCCGCGCTCGACGCCGTCGCCGCCATGCACGTGACGGGGGAGCGCTGGGCCGTCCTCGGGGGCATGCTCGAGCTCGGCCCCGACAGCGACGCCGAGCACGCAGCCGTCGGGTCGTATGCCGCGTCGCGCGGTTTCGAGCACGTCGTGGCCGTCGGCGAGGGCGCCCGTCCGCTCGCCGAGGCCGTCCCCGGCTCGGAGTGGGTGCCCGACACCGACGCCGCCCACGACCTGCTCGCCGCGCGCCTCCGCGCCGGCGACGTCGTCCTGCTCAAGTCGAGCCGCGACAGCGGACTGCGCTGGCTCGGCGACCGCCTCGCCTCCGAGGGCGCGAGCACCACCACACCCGTCCCCACGACCTCCGGAGAGGCGGTCTCGCGGTGAAGGGCGTCCTTCTCGCAGCATCGATCTCGCTGCTCATCTCGCTGTTCGGCACCCCGCTGTTCATCAAGTACCTCGTCAAGCGCGGCTACGGCCAGTTCATCCGCGACGACGGGCCGACCTCGCACCACACGAAGCGCGGCACGCCGACGATGGGCGGAGCCGTCATCCTCGCGGCGATGCTCGGCGCCTACTTCCTCGCGCACCTGCTGACCCTCAACCCACCGACGGCCAGTGGGCTGCTCGTGCTCTTCCTCGCCGCAGGTCTCGGCTTCGTCGGCTTCCTCGACGACTTCATCAAGATCAGCAAGCAGCGCAGCCTCGGCCTCCGCTCGAAGCAGAAGCTCCTCGGGCAGGCCCTCGTCGGCATCACCTTCGCCGGACTGGCGCTCCAGTTCCCCAACGAGCAGTACCGCAATCCCGCCTCGCTGCTCGTGTCGTTCGTGCGCGACACGAACATCAGCCTCGCGCTCGGTGGCAGCACCGTCGTCGGGGTCATCCTCTTCGTCGTGTTCGCCAACGTCATGATCGCGGGCGCGTCCAACGGCGTGAACCTCACCGACGGTCTCGACGGTCTCGCGACGGGCGTCTCGACGATGGTCTTCGGCGCCTACGTCCTCATCAGCATCTGGACCTTCAACCAGAACTGCCAGACCAACCCGGGCATCAAGTGCTACGAGGTGCGCGACTCGCACGACCTCGCCCTCGTGGCTGCTGCGGGCATGGGCGCGTGCTTCGGCTTCCTCTGGTGGAACGCGACGCCCGCGAAGATCTTCATGGGTGACACCGGCTCGCTCGCCCTCGGCGGCGCGCTCGCCGGCCTCGCCATCACGACCCACACCGAGCTTCTCCTCATCATCCTCGGCGGCATGTTCGTCCTCGAGACGCTGTCGGTGGTGGCCCAGGTCGCCTCGTTCAAGACCACCGGTAAACGGGTGCTGAGGATGGCGCCGCTGCACCACCACTTCGAGATGGTCGGCTGGAACGAGGTGACGGTCGTGGTCCGCTTCTGGATCATCGCCGGACTCTTCGTCGCCTTCGGCCTCGGCGTCTTCTACGCCGAGTGGGTGGTGGGGTCCCAGTGAGCTTCGACCCGCTCTACGAGCCCCGCGAGGGACTGACCCACCGTGACGCGGACTGGTCGGGGATCAACGTCCTCGTCGTCGGGCTCGGCGTGTCCGGCTTCGCCGCCGCCGACGCGCTCGCCGACCGCGGCGCCCGCGTCACGGCCGTCTCCCGCGACGAGACCGAGGCGATCCGCGAGCGCGCGACGATCCTCGAGATCCTCGACGTCGACGTCCGCCTGGGCCCCGAGCACGTCGTCGAGCCGCCGCCGGGCACCGAGCTCGTCGTCACCTCGCCCGGCGTCCCCCCGCACGACCCGCTCATGCTCGCGGCGGCCACGGCCGGCATACCCGTGTGGGGAGAGGTCGAGCTCGCCTGGCGCATGCGCGCCCGGGAGGGCGCCGCCCCGTGGCTCACGGTCACGGGCACCAACGGCAAGACGACGACCGTCAACATGCTCGCCTCGATCCTGCGGGCCGCGGGCCTGCGCGCCACGTCGGCCGGCAACGTCGGGACGCCCCTGCTGGAGGCGGTGCTCCACCCCGAGCCCTACGACGTGCTGGCCGTCGAGCTCTCGAGCTTCCAGCTGCACTGGCAGCGCTCGGTCTCGGCCGTCGCGTCCGCCGTGCTCAACGTCGCTCCCGACCACATCGACTGGCACGGCAGCTACGCCGAGTACCTCCGGGCCAAGGGCAAGATCTACGAGAACACCCACCTGGCGTGCATCTACAACGTCGCGGACATCCAGACCGAGCAGCTCGTCATGGAGGCCAACGTCGTCGAGGGGTGCCGTGCGATCGGGTTCACGACAGGCATCCCGGCGCCCTCGATGGTCGGCGTCGTCGAGGACGTCCTCGCCGACCGCGCCTTCGTCGAGCAGCGCCAGCGTTCGGCCGCCGAGCTGTGCACCATCGCCGACCTGCGGGGTGACGCTCCGTCGGTGGCGCCGCACTACGTCGCCAACGCCCTCGCGGCGGCCGCGCTGGCCCGTGCCTATGGCGTCGGTCCCATCGCCGTGCGTGACGGCCTGCGGGCCTTCCGGCCCGACCGGCACCGGATCGCCGAGCTCGCGACGGTCCAGGGCGTGCGCTTCGTCAACGACTCCAAGGCCACCAACCCGCACGCGGCCGCTGCGGCCATCCGGTCGTTCGACTCCGTCGTGTGGGTCGCGGGAGGCCTGCTCAAGGGAGCCGACGTCGACAGCCTCGTCGAGGAGATGGCCTCGCGCCTGCGGGGTGTCGTGCTCATCGGCGCCGACCGCGACCAGATCGCCCAGGCCCTTTCCCGACACGCGCCGGATGTCCCGGTCGTCGACGTGTCCGACACCGACACTGGAGTCATGGACCGTGTCGTCAGGGAGGCTGCCCGACTCGCCCAGCCGGGCGACGTCGTGCTGCTCGCCCCCGCCGCCGCGTCGATGGACATGTTCACCAACTACGGAGCCCGCGGCGATGCCTTCGAGGAGGCGGTCCGGCGGCACCTCGAGGCACACGGGGGGCTGGAGTGAGCGCGACCACCGCCGGCGACAAGACGGCCGCGGGCACCGCGGGCTCGGCCGACACCGCGACCACGCACCGGTCGCTGCCCGTCATCGGCAAGCTCGAGTCGCCGCTGACGACGTACTACCTCATCCTCGGCGCCACCTCGACGCTCGTCGTCTTCGGCCTGATCATGGTCTTCTCGGCCTCCAGCGTCGAGCAGCTGCTCGCCGACGAGGCCTCGTACACCGTGTTCCTGCGCCAGCTGCTCTTCGCCGTCATCGGCGCCGTCGCGGCGGGTGTCGCGAGCCGCGTCGCCGTGGGCACGTGGAAGCGCCTCGCCTTCCCGACGATCATCGTGTCCGTGCTGCTGCTCGCAGCCGTCATCCCGTTCGGCCGGAGCGTCAACGGCAACCGCAACTGGCTCGCCGTCGGGCCGATCCAGTTCCAGCCCGCCGAGTTCGCCAAGGTGGGCCTCGTGCTCGTCGGGGCCGTCATCTTCGCCAACAAGTCGTCGCGGATGGCGAGCATGCTCCACGTCGTGCTGCCCTACCTCGTGCCCATCGCCACCGTCGTCATCGGCCTGATCCTCGCCGGGCACGACCTCGGCACGGCGATGGTCGTGCTCGTCATCGTCGCCGCGGTCCTGCTGGTCGCAGGTGCCCCGAAGCGCGTGTTCGCCATCGCGGGAGGCTTCGCCGTCCTCGGGGTCGCCCTCATGGTGACCGGCAGCAACAACCGCACGAGCCGCATCGCGAACTGGCTGAGCCCGTCCTGCAACGCCGACCCGGACGGCTGGTGCGGCCAGTCGGTCCACGGGCTCTACGCCCTCGCCGACGGTGGGTGGTGGGGCGTCGGCCTCGGGGCCTCCAAGGAGAAGTGGGAGTGGCTGTCCGAGGCGCACAACGACTTCATCTTCGCGATCATCGGCGAGGAGCTCGGGCTGCCGGGCACGCTCATGGTGCTGCTCCTCTTCGGCATCCTCGCCTGGGCCTGCTTCCGGCTCGTCAGCCGCACGCAGGACCGGTTCGTGCGCATCGCCGGCTTCGGCATCATGGCGTGGCTCCTCGGCCAGGCGATCATCAACATCGGCGCCGTCATCGGGCTCTTTCCGGTCATCGGTGTCCCGCTGCCGCTCGTCTCGGCCGGAGGGTCCTCACTCGTGACGACCCTCCTGGCCCTCGGCATCCTGCTGTCCTTCGCGCGCAACGAACCGGGCTGCAAGGCCCTGCTCGACGCGCGCCCGAGTCTCGTCCGTCGGTCGCTCGCGGTGCTCCCGTCCCGCGTCCGGTCCGTCCCGCAACGTCGCAGAAGCCGGTGATTCCCCTGTCCTCGCCCACCTCCGTCCTGCTCGCCGGGGGAGGCAGCGCCGGCCACGTGTCGCCGCTGCTCGCCCTCGCGGACGCCCTCCGTCGGCGCCACCCCGACCTGCGGGTCACGGCGCTCGGCACGCAGGAGGGTCTCGAGGCGCGCCTCGTGCCGGCCCGGGGCTACGACCTGAGGGTCGTGCCCAAGGTGCCCCTGCCGCGTCGCCCGAGCGCCGACCTGCTTCGGCTCCCTGGCCGTCTCAAGGCGGCCGTCGACGCCGCCGGCGCGGCCATCGACGAGACCGGTGCCGAGGTCGTCGTCGGCTTCGGGGGCTACGTCAGCACCCCGGCCTACCTCGCCGCGCGGCGCCGTCACGTCCCCATCGTCGTCCACGAGCAGAACGCCCGTGCGGGCCTGGCCAACCGTCTCGGCGCCCGCTGGGCGAGTGCCGTGGCGACGACCTTCTCGGTCACGTCCCTTCCGCACGCCCAGCGGATCGGCATGCCGCTGCGCCGTGAGGTCGCCACGCTCGACCGCGAAGCCGTGCGTGCCGAGGCCCTCGAGCTCTTCGGGCTCCAGCCGCAGTGGCCCACCGTCCTCGTCACCGGCGGGTCGCTCGGCGCCCAGCGCCTCAACGACGCCTTCCGGGCGCGCGTGGCCGAGCTGAGCCGCGGGGGAGTGCAGGTGCTGCACGTGACCGGGCTGGGCAAGGAGTTCGTCCCCGAGCCGCCGGCCGAGGGGGCCCCGTACGTCGTCGTGCCGTACGCCGACCGGATGGAGCTGGCGTATGCCGCCGCCGACCTCGTCGTCGCACGCTCGGGTGCCAACACGGTGTGCGAGCTGACGGCCGTCGGCCTGCCGGCCGTCTACGTCCCGCTGCCCGTCGGCAACGGCGAGCAGCGCGTCAACGCCGCCGACGTCGTGTCCGCCGGTGGTGGCCTGCTCGTCGACGACGCCGACCTCACCCCCGAGTGGGTCGACGCCGTGCTGCTCGGGCTCGCGACCGACCGCGAGAGGATCGCGCGGATGGCTGCGGCCGCCCGGGCCCTGGGCGAACCCGCCGCCGACGAGAAGCTCGCCGACCTGGTCGACCGGGCCGCAGCAGGCAGGAACCGCACGTGACCCAGACCCCGCGCACCCCCACCGTCGACGACCCGTTCGCGGCGGCGCGCTTCGACTTCCGGGCCGTCGTGCCCGGCGCCGACGAGCTCGGTCGCGTGCACTTCCTCGCCATCGGCGGCGCCGGCATGTCGGGAGTCGCCCGCATCATGCTCGCGCGTGGCATCCGCGTCACGGGCAGCGACGCCAAGGACGTGCCCGTCCTCAAGGCCCTCGAGAGCGAGGGCGCCGGCGTGTGGGTCGGCTTCCACGAGGCGCACCAGGAGCGCGCCGACGCCATCGTCATGAGTTCTTCGATCCGCGACGACAACGTCGAGCTCGTCGCCGCGCGCCAGCGTGGCGTGCCCGTGCTGCACCGCGCGCAGGGACTCGCCGCGCTCATGCACGGACGCCGGCCGGTGGCCGTGGCCGGTGCCAACGGCAAGACGACGACGACCTCGATGCTCACCGTGGCCCTGCAGGGTTGCGGTCTCGACCCGTCGTTCGCCGTCGGCGGCGAGCTCGCGAAGCACGGCACCAACGCGCACGACGGCTCCGACGACATCTTCGTCGTCGAGGCCGACGAGAGCGACGGCTCGTTCGTCGTCTACGGTCCCGAGGTCGCGATCGTCACCAACGTCCAGCCCGACCACCTCGACTTCTACTCGAACTTCAAGGTTGTCCAGGCGGCCTACGACGCGTTCGTCGGCACGATCCGTCCCGGGGGCCTGCTCGTCACGTGCACCGACGACGCCGGTGCCGTGGCGCTGGCCGAGCGAGCCCGGGCCGCGGGCACGCGCGTGCTGACCTACGGATTCGAGCCGTCGTCCGACGTCGTCCTGGACCATCACCACCAGGACGGCGTCACGTCCTCGGTCACGCTGCTCGACGAGGGCGTCGAGCGACGCATGACGCTCGGTGTGCCGGGCCGCCACAACGCGCTCAACGCCGCGGCCGCGTACGCCGCCGCCGTCCACGGGCTCGGTCAGGCGCCCGACCAGGTCCTGGCCGGGCTGGCGTCCTTCACGGGGACGCGCCGTCGTTTCGAGCCGAAGGGCGAGGCCGGCGGAGTCGTCGTCGTCGACGACTACGCCCACAACGCGGGCAAGGTCGCAGCGGTCGTCGAGACCGCCAAGGACCTCGTCGGCGACACCGGCCGGCTCGTCGTCGTCTTCCAGCCGCACCTCTACAGCCGCACGCGCGACTTCGCCGCCGAGCTCGGGGCCGGTCTGTCCCCGGCGGACGTCGTCGTCCTCATGGACGTCTACGCCGCCCGCGAGGACCCCGTGCCCGGAGTGTCCGGCCGACTCGTCGCCGACGCCGTGACGGCGGCCCGGCCCGAGGTGGAGGTCCACTACGTGCCCTCGTGGTCGGAGGTGGCCGGTCGGGTCGCAGGCCTCGCCCGGCCAGGGGACCTCGTGCTCACCGTCGGCGCGGGCGACGTCACGATGATCGGCCCGGAGGTGCTGCGGATCCTCGGGGGAGGCACGCCATGATGCTCGAGCACGGCAACGCCCGCCGCCGGGTCGCGGGCACCGGGCTCGCCTCGTCGCGCACCCGCTTCGAGCGCCGCGCGGCCGCCGCTCGGCGACGTCCTCGCCTCGTCGCGGGGATCCTTGCGACCCTCGTGCTGGGCGCCGGGCTGCTCGTGTGGGTGGGGTGGTTCAGCAGTGCCCTCACCGCGTCTCGCGTCGAGGTGCACGGCGTGAGCGCGGCCGCCTCCGCGCAGGTGCGTGCCGTCGCCCGGGTGCCGCTCGGCGGGCCGCTCATGCGCGTCGACACCGACGCCGTCGCGCAGCGGCTGCTCGCCGGCAAGGCGTGGAGCTCGGTCACCGTCGGCCGCGGTCTGCCCGACACCGTCGTCATCACGGTGACGCCCAGGGTCGCCGTGCTCGCCGTCCGCAACCCTCGAGGTGAGGTGGACGTCGTGGACCGCGACGGGGTCGCCTTCCGCACCGTCGGCAGTGCCCCCGACGGCGTCCCGCTCGTCAGCTCGGGGTCCGCGCAGGTCACCAAGGCCGGGGTCGAGGCAGCCCTGGGCGCGCTGGGGTCCCTCGACCCGTCGCTGCGTGCCGACGTCTCAGGGGTGTCGGTGTCGACGGCGGACCAGGTCTCCTTCACCGTCAAGGCCAAGGGGGAGAAGCGCAAGACGGTCGTCTGGGGTGGCGCCGCCGACGGCAAACGCAAGGCGAACCTCGTGAAGATCCTTCTGCCAGAACCCGGTTCGACGATCGACGTCAGCGTCCCGTCGTCACCGGTCACACGCTGACACCCACGGCCGGGGCGTCTCGTCCGCCACGGGACCCGCCCACGGGCCCGCAGGCCGGTCGTGGGAGGGTGATCCCCGGGCGGTCGTGACCCGAGTGTCCGGTGGTGCTGGTGTGGCCCTTGGGGCGCGGCTCCCGGAATTGGGTCAATCCCGGTGACGACACGCCGCGGCGTGGGTTGATCGACCCTGTGCCTCGTCATACCGTCAGGGCACTGGTTCGTGACCAAACTGTAACCTTTATGTCTACGTTTAAGGTTTGAGGGCTACACGCTCGGAACGAGCCGCACCACCCAGACCACGCACCGCCCGTCCCCCAGACCACCCGCAGCACCGGCACCACCAGTCAGGAAGGCCCACTCTCGTGGCAGCAGCACCGCAGAACTACTTGGCCGTCATCAAGGTCGTCGGCATCGGCGGCGGCGGCGTCAATGCCATCAATCGCATGATCGAGGTCGGCCTCAAGGGTGTCGAGTTCATCGCCATCAACACCGATGCCCAGGCGCTGCTCATGAGCGACGCCGACGTCAAGCTCGACGTCGGCCGCGAGCTGACGCGCGGCCTCGGCGCCGGCGCCGACCCCGAGGTCGGCAAGAAGGCCGCCGAGGACCACTCCGAGGAGATCGAGGAGGTCCTCAAGGGGGCCGACATGGTCTTCGTCACCGCCGGTGAGGGCGGCGGCACGGGCACCGGCGGCGCCCCCGTCGTGGCTCGCATCGCGCGCGAGCTCGGTGCCCTGACGATCGGTGTCGTCACTCGCCCGTTCACCTTCGAGGGCCGTCGTCGCGCCAACCAGGCCGAGTCCGGCATCGGCAGCCTCCGCGAGGAGGTCGACACCCTGATCGTCATCCCCAACGACCGGCTGCTCTCGATCAGCGACCGCAACGTGTCGATGATGGACGCCTTCCGCTCGGCCGACCAGGTCCTGCTCTCCGGTGTCCAGGGCATCACCGACCTCATCACGACGCCCGGTCTCATCAACCTCGACTTCGCCGACGTCAAGTCGGTCATGCAGGGGGCGGGCTCAGCCCTCATGGGCATCGGGTCCGCGCGCGGCGAGGACCGGGCCGTCCAGGCGGCCGAGCTCGCGATCAGCAGCCCGCTGCTCGAGGCGTCCATCGACGGCGCGCACGGCGTCCTCCTCTCCGTGCAGGGTGGGTCCGACCTCGGTCTCTTCGAGATCAACGAGGCCGCTCGCCTGGTCCAGGAGGCCGCCCACCCGGAGGCCAACATCATCTTCGGTGCCGTCATCGACGACGCCCTGGGCGACGAGGTCCGGGTCACGGTCATCGCCGCGGGCTTCGACAGCGGCGGCCCCAGCCAGCGACACGACGACCGCGCCCTCGGGCAGGTCATGGGTCGCTCGCAGCCGGCCCAGCAGCGTCCGGCCTCGCCGGCCCCGCAGTCGGCGCCGCAGCACTCCAACGGCGTGCCCCAGGCGGCTCCGCAGCAGGCGGCGCCGCAGCAGGCACAGGCGGCCCCGGTGCACCACCAGCAGCCCGCCCAGCAGCTGCCGACCCAGCAGCCCGCTGCCCCGGCGCAGCAGCCCCAGCACCACGCTCCGGCCCCCGCGGCCCAGCCGGTGCAGCAGCCGCCGCGCCAGGTGACGTTCGACGAGGGCGACGACCTCGACGTCCCCGACTTCCTCAAGTAGGGCCACGGGCGGCCCGAGGCCGAGATCGACCCGGACGGGCGGGAGACGCGCTCAGCGTCTCCCGCCCGTCGGCGTCCCAGGGGCCCCGCAACGGTGCGGTCGGCCGCGGGCCGCTCTGGTCCCCGGGATAGGTTTGTCGTCGTGTTCTACTGGCGCACCACCACCGCGAGCGACGGCGACACCTGCTCCGTCGACCTCGCCTTCACGGGTCGGTCGGCAGGCCGGGGGAGCGGGCCGTATGCCGGTCTCAACCTCGGCGGTCACGTCGGCGACGACCCCGCCGATGTCGAGGGCAACCGCACCGCCGTCGCGCACGAGATCGACGTCCCACGCGATCGTCTCGTCCTCATGAACCAGGTCCACGGGGCCGACGTCGTGCAGGTCGACGGGCCGTGGGTCGGGGAGCCACCAGCGGTCGACGGAATCGTCACGCGCGCAACCGATCTCGCGCTCGGTGTGCTGGTCGCCGACTGTGTTCCGGTGCTGCTGCACGATGCTCGCGCCGGAGTCGCCGGCGCGGTGCACGCCGGTCGGCCGGGCATGCTCGCGGGCATCGTCGGCCGGGCCGTCACCGCGATGCGCGACCTCGGTGCGACGTCCGTCTCGGCGACCGTGGGGCCGTCCGTCTGTGGACGGTGCTACGAGGTCCCGACAGAGATGGCGCGCACCGCCGCCGAGACCTCAGCGGCCTCCGCCGCACGATCCTGGACCGGGACCCCGGCCATCGACGTGGCCGCCGGCGTCGTCGAACAGCTCGCTGCGGCTGACGTCGCGGTGCAGTGGGTCCCGGGCTGCACCCGCGAGAGCGGCGACCTCTACTCCTACCGGCGCGACGGCCGTACCGGTCGTTTCGCCGGCATCGTCGCGCTCCGGCCGGTGCACGCGTGACGGGCGCCCCGTCGAGCGGTGACGCGGCGCGACGCGACGAGCTGCGCGACAGCCTCGGTGCCGTGCGCACGCGCATCGAGCGCGGCTGCGCCGAGGCCGGACGCGACCCCGACGACGTCACCCTCGTCGTCGTCACGAAGTACTTCCCGACCTCCGACGTCCTGCTCCTGCACGACCTCGGCGTCAGGCACTTCGGCGAGAACCGCGACCAGGAGGCCGCCGAGAAGTTCCGAGAGGTCCGGCACCGGCTCTCGGAGGCCGGCGCCGAGGCGCCGACCCTCCACTTCATCGGCCGGCTCCAGAGCAACAAGGCGGCGCACGTCGCGGGCTACGCCGACGTCGTCCAGTCCGTCGACCGCACGAAGCTCGTCGCCGCCCTCGCCAAGGGCGCCCACGCCGCGGACCGGACCGTCGAGGTGCTGCTCCAGGTGAGCCTCGACGGCGACACGTCGCGCGGTGGTGTCCTCCCCGCCGATGTCGACGCCCTCGCGGACACCGTTGCGGCACAACAGCTCCTGGACCTGCGCGGCGTCATGGCCGTCGCCCCTCTGGGCGCCGACCCCGACGCGGCGTTCACCCGGCTGCGAGAGGTGGCGGACGGCATACGTGCTCGGCACCCCGGTGCCGACTGGATCTCCGCCGGCATGAGCGGCGACCTCGAGGCCGGGCTGCGGCACGGAGCGACACTCCTGCGTGTCGGCACGGCAATCCTCGGTTCACGCCCGTCACTTCTGTAACGTCGTCAACGATCACAATCCGACGTTTTGGGAGTTGGCCATGGCAGGGGCACTGCGCAAGACGATGGTGTACCTCGGACTGAGCGAGGAGGACCAGCGTCATGATCGTTACGACGACTACGACGCCTACGACGAGTCCGACCGCTACGACGACGAGACCGAGCACACCGCTGCCGTGACGCAGCTGCCCACGAAGCGGCCCGTCGCCGCCGTCGTGCGCGACGTCGAGGTCGGTTCGCTCAACCGCATCACGACGATCCACCCTCGCACCTACAACGAGGCCAAGAACATCGGTGAGTGGTTCCGCGACCAGGTGCCGGTCATCATGAACCTCAGCGACATGGACGACGCCGACGCCAAGCGTCTCGTCGACTTCGCGGCTGGGCTCGTCTTCGGGCTGCACGGCACGATCGAGCGGGTCACCTCCAAGGTGTTCCTCCTCTCGCCGGCGCACGTCGAGATCTCCGCCGACGAGCCCGAGGCGCCGGCGGCCAACACCCGCGGCTTCTTCAACCAGAGCTGAGCCCACCAGTCCACCGCCGTGAGCGCGAACCGGGGTCACAGGACCATCGACCTGGGCCCCGGTTCACACTCTTGCCCCGACATCAGGGACACTGACCGACATGGACGCGTTCTGGACGATCTACGGGGTGGTGGTCTTCACCTTCTTCATCGCCCTCATCGGCCGCTTCGTCATCGACTGGGTGCAGGTGCTGGCCCGGTCCTGGCGACCCACCGGGGTCGTCCTGGTCCTCGCCGAGGCCGTCTACACCGTGACCGACCCGCCCCTGCGCGCCCTGCGCAAGGTCATCCCGTCACCGAGCCTCGGTGGCGTCCGACTCGACCTCAGCTTCCTCGTCCTGATGTTGCTGACCTCTCTCGCTCTCAACGTGCCGAGCTTCTTCTGACCGACCGGCGGTCACCCGTCCCGCACCTCGGGCCGCGGGTGTCCACACGCCGATCGGTGAGCATGGCTTTGGTTCGTGACCGGAACGTTAGATACCGTTGACCCGAACCATTACGTCTGTATCGAGGTGACACATGGCGCTTACGCCTGAACAGGTGCTCAACAAGCACTTCCAGACCACGCAGTTCCGTCGTGGCTACGAGGAGCGGGACGTTGACGACTTCCTGGACGAGATCGTGGCGGAGATGCGTTCGCTCATCGAGCAGCGTGACGACTACCTGAAGCAGCTCAACGACTGCCGCGCGAGCAAGAACCAGTCGGCCGTCCGTGCCGACGGTGCGACCGCGGCCATGCCGGCCGTGGGCCGGCCCGGTGACGACGCCAAGCTCGGCGGCCTCACCGCGAAGATCCAGGACGCGGAGCGCGCCTTCAAGGCCGCCACCGACCGCGCGGCCAAGGCCAAGGCCGACGCCGAGAACGCCGAGCGGGTCGCCAAGGAGCGCATCGACCGCGCCAAGGCCGAGGCCGAGCGCGCCGAGGCGGCCGCCAAGTCCGCCGTCGACTCGCAGGCGCTCAACGACGCCCAGGCCAAGCTCAACGGCATCAACTCCCAGGTCGCCGACGCCGAGGGCAAGCTCACCAAGGCGCAGGAGAACGCCCGCGCCGCCGAGGAGCGGGCCGCCAAGGCCCAGGCCGACGCGGAGGCTGCCGCGGCCACCGCTGCACGACTGCGCGAGGAGGCCGCCAAAGCTCCGGCGCCGGCTCCCGCTCCCGCCGCAGCCGCTGCTGCCGCGCCGGCCGCAGCCGCCGCGACGGGCAACGTCGACGCCGCGGGTGTCATCGCCCTCGCCCAGCGCCTGCACGACGAGCACGTGGCCGCCGGTGAGACCCGTCGCGACGAGCTCATCTCCGAGGCCGAGAACCGCCACCGCGAGCTGCTCGCCGCGGCCCAGGCCCGGCACGACGATCTCATCAACACCGGTCAGAGCCGTCACGACGAGGCCACCCAGCAGGCCGAGCAGATCTCGGCCGCAGCCGCGGCCCAGCGTGAGCAGATGATCTCCGAGGCGACCTCGCAGCGCGACCAGATGATCGCCGAGGCGACGTCCAAGCGTGACGAGATGCTCACCGAGGCTCGCGAGCGGGCCACCGGCATGGTCGCCGAGGCGCAGCAGAAGAAGGCGGCCCTCCTCGAGGAGCTCGACAAGCAGAAGGGCCTGCTCGACCGCAAGATCGCCGAGCTGCGTGGCTTCGAGAAGAACTACCGCAGCAACCTCAAGTCCTACATCGAGGGTCAGCTGCACGACCTCGACTCGAGCGCCCAGGAGCCGGCCCACGCCGGAGCCGGAGACGGCAACCAGGGCTGAGTCCCACCTCGAACAGACGCACGCAGGCCGTCCGGGCATCGTCCCGGGCGGCCTGAGGTGTATCCGAAGGGCGAACACTTCGCCCGCATAGGCGTTTCGCGTTTGTGCACGACCCGTGCGGGGCTTATTGTCAGCCCCACTTGTCAGCGTCGACGGCTTGAGCGACGGAGGGTCTGATGGCGGCGAAGAAGACGGCAGCGGCGACGACCGCGGCCAAGCGGGCCACCGCGAGCAGGACGACGGGCGCAGCCAGGAAGGCAGCGCCTGCGGCGAAGACTGCGACGAAGCCTGCGACCGCGAGCAGGACCGCGACGAAGACGGCGACGAAGACCGCGACCACGGCTTCAACGGCCAAGAAGGCCGCGACGAGAGCCACGCCGGCGAAGAAGACGGCGACCAAGGCCGTCCCCGTGAGGACGACGGCGACCAAGGCCGCGCCGGTCAAGAAGGCCGCGACGAAGGCCGCGCCGGTCAAGAAGGCCGCGACGAAGGCTGCGCCGGCGAAGAAGGCCGCGACGAAGGCTGCGCCGGCGAAGAAGGCCGCGACGAAGGCTGCGCCGGCGCAGAAGACGGCGACCAAGGCTGCGCCGGCGCAGAAGACGGCGACCAAGGCTGTGCCCGTGAAGAAGACGGCGACCAAGGCCGCCGCCGAGAAGCGGGTCACGACGAAGGCCGCGCCGGCGAAGAAGACCGCGACGAAGGCCGCGCCCGTCAAGAAGTCCGCTCCGGCGGCTGGAAGGACCACCCGGTCCACGGCGGCGACGAAGCCGCCCGCCACGACGTCCACCCGAGCAGGAGCCGCGAGCGCGAAGTCCGCTGCCAAGGCCCCTGCGACACGAACCAAGAAGGCATCAGTGACCACGAGCTCCACGGCAGGACCCCGCTCGACCACGAAGAAGGCCGCGGGCACCACGACGAACCGCACCAGCGCCCGCAAGCTCGCTGAACAGCTGCGGGTCAAGGACGACGAGAGCCCCTGGAGCGAGGACGAGATCAGCGAGGTGCGTGGGGTCCTGCTCGAGGAGATCGAGCAGCACCGCGTCGAGCTCAAGCTCGCGGAGGACGAGCTCGACGACCTGCTGCGCGCCTCGGGCGACGGCTCGGGCGACGACCAGGCGGACGCCGGCGCCAAGACGGCCGAGCGCGAGCACGAGATCTCCGTCGCGGCCAACGCTCGCGCGAGCCTGCGCCAGGCCGAGCACGCGCTCGAGCAGCTCGAGGCCGGCACCTACGGCATCTGCGAGAACTGCGGCAACCCGATCGGCAAGCTTCGACTTCAGGCCCGTCCTCGTGCGACCCTGTGCATGACATGCCAGGAGAAGCAAGACCGCCACTGACGCCCACGCACGCCACGTCGACCCCCCGCGCGGGGGTCGACGGCGTGTCCACCACTACCTCGACCGAGACCGTGAGTTCGACGCCCGCCGACGAGAGCCGCCCGACGCCCGACCGGCGCAGGCGACTGTTCGTCGTCCTCGGCGTCGTCGCCGTTCTCGCCTTCGTCAGCGACCAGTTGACGAAGATGGTCGCCCTCGACGTGCTCGGCGACGGCGAGTCACGCCCGTTCGTCGGAGACTTCATCCGGCTCAAGCTCATCGGCAACCCCGGCGCGGCCCTGTCGCTCGGGGCGGGCAACACGTGGGTCATGACCGGCATCGCCCTCGCGGTGCTCGTCGCGATCGTCGTCGTCGCCCGCCAGCTCGGGTCGCGGGCCTGGGCCATCGCGCTCGGCCTGCTGCTCGGAGCCGCGATCGGCAACCTCACCGACCGGTTCGTCCGTCCACCCGGCGGCGGCCAGGGGCACGTCGTGGACTTCATCGACTACAACCGCTGGTTCATCGGCAACGTCGCCGACATCTGGATCGTCTCCGCAGCGTGTCTCGTCGTCATCCTGGCTCTGCTCGGGATCGGCGTCGACGGCCGGCGCGACCACGGCCGGGCCGCGACCGCTCCCGACGCCACGACCGACCAGACCACTGTCCGGACCACCGGCGAGACGACCACGAACGGCGAGACCGACATGACGCAGCAGACCCACGGGACGCCGGACGCTCCCGAGACGCACGAGGCGCGGCGTCAGGGGGGCGACCATGCCTGACGTGCGCACCGTGCTCGTGCCGGACGGCCTCGAGGGCGAACGCGTCGACGCCGGCGTGGCCCGCCTCTTCGGGGTCTCGCGCACCAAGGCCGCCGACCTCGCCGCCGACGGCCACGTCGTCATCGACGGCAAGGCGGTCGCGAAGTCCGAGCGGCTCTCCGCCGGCTCGATGCTCGAGGTCTCGTTGCCGCGCGCCGAGGACAGCCCGAGCCTGCAGGTCATCGCCCAGCCGGTGCCAGGCATGTCGATCGTCCACGACGACGACGACATCGTCGTCGTCGACAAGCCGGTGGGTGTCGCCGCGCACCCCAGCGTCGGCTGGAGCGGACCGGACGTCGTGTCGGGGCTCGCCGCGGCGGGCTACCGGATCTCGACCTCGGGGGCCCCCGAGCGCCAGGGCGTCGTCAGCCGACTCGACGTCGGCACGTCCGGTCTCATGGTCGTCGCCAAGAGCGAGTACGCCTACTCCCGGCTCAAGCAGGCCTTCCGCAGCCGGACGGTCGACAAGACGTACCACGCCCTCGTCCAGGGCCTGCCGGACCCGGTCGTAGGGACCATCGACGCGCCGATCGGACGCCACCCCGGGCACGACTACAAGTTCGCCGTGATGAAGAGCGGCAAGCCGTCGGTGACGCACTACGAGGTCATCGAGGCGTTCCGCTACGCCAGCCTGCTCGACATCCACCTCGAGACGGGCCGCACCCACCAGATCCGCGTGCACTTCGCAGCGCTGCACCACCCGTGCTGCGGTGACCCGACCTACGGCGCCGACCCGAAGCTCGCAGCTCGCCTCAAGCTCGAGCGACAGTGGCTGCATGCAAAGGGTCTCGGCTTCGAGCACCCGGGCACGGGGGAGTACGTCCACTTCGAGAGTGACTACCCGGAGGACCTCCAGCGCGCGCTCGACATCATCGCGACCTTGTGACCTTCACCCTCGAGGTGAGGGTGAAGGCCCGTGCGGGCCGTTCCGTATGCCGTGTGGCGGCGTCGTGTCCGTGCTGAACCCGACCGGGGCGGCGCGCTCCGGGTCGGGCCGGCGCGGGTTCGTGGCGGCCACGGTGCCGGAGCCTGCCCGGGACCGCCACCGTCCGAGAGCGACCCCGAGCCCGATCGCCAACACCGCGGCGGCGGTCGTCGCCCACCAGGGCACCGCACCGGGAGCCGCCCCCGCGACCGTGGTGGGCAACACGGCTGCCACCCGGGCGGCAGCCACCGGCCGTGCCGTGGGCGAGGACGTCGAGGTCGGGGACGGCCTCGCGTCGCCGTAGACGCCGAGGGAGGTCAGCGTCGCGAGGAGCAGGGCGGTGTCCTTGGGCCGGTGCAGCACGGCGGGCGCCTGGAAGAGGTCCTTGCCGTCGGCGAGGTTCATCGACGTCTCGACCCAGACGTCGTCGCCGTCGATGATGACGGCGTCGACGCGCCACGGCGTGACGTCGTGGATCAGCCACGTCAGCCGGACCCGCGAGTCCATGAACGACACCGCGGGCATCGCGTCACCGGTGGGGGTGTTGTAGACGTCGAGGGCCTTCTCGAGGTTCGCGTAGGCCTGGCTCCCGGTGAGGGCGCCCGCGGCCCGGGACCCGTCGTAGTCGACGGCGAGCACGGACGTCGGGCCGCCGGCGGAGGCCGGCGGCGCGGCCACGACGAGCAGCGCCGCCGCGACGGCGGCGACGAGCAGGGGGAGTCTGCGCATGGTGTTCTCCTGGGGCGAGTGGGCCCCCGCGAGGGGCCGACGCCACCTCAACACCGCTGCGGGCGCGGAGGTTCGCCCTCAGCCGGCCGACCGGGCCACGCGCAGCGCTTCCTCGAGGCTGTTCGCACCCTCGAGGCGGTAGGTCACCTCACCCGCCGAGGACGGGACGACCCAGACGAGAGTCGGCCCGGCGAGGCGCGGCGGCTCGGAGTGGGTGTCCCCGGTCCGGTCCACCCACTCGACGCGGTGCGGCGACCCGATCCACACCGCGTCGTGGTCGGCCACCCGGGTCGGGGTGACCGCGTCCCACACCGTCTTGAGGTAGCCCCACGACAACGACCCGACGAAGACGTCGAGACGGGTCGTGTCGGCGCCCGACCCCCACACCAGCTCGGCGACGCGACCGTCGTGCGTGACCGTGACGGACGTCGGTGGGCCGAGCGCCGTGGGCGTCCCGATGTCCGCGCCGATGACCTGCTCCGCCTGCCTCAGCGTCACTGGCGTCGCCGTGGCCCCTCCGGCGCTGCTGCCCACCGCTCTGGACGCCGGCGATGTCGTCGTGGGAGTCGTGGGAGTCGCGGGCGGTGCGGGCACCTCCCGTACCACGATGCCGCCGATGCGGAGCAGCTCGAGGACCGCCGCACGGACCGGCGGGACGAGAGCGAGCACGAGCACGACGACGGCGGCCGTCGCCCAGCCGAGCCGGCGCCTCATGACGCGCGTGGGACGTGCGACGCTGGGGGTCGTCGCCACCACCTCGGGCGGCCGCACGGATGGCGGCTCGGGCGCCGGCTCGGCCCGCTGCACGGCGGCCAGGCGGGTGAGCACGAGTTTCGCGAGGTCCGGCCTGGGCGGCTCGGTCACGAGCGTGCGGCCGAGGGCGACGAGCTCGGCTTCGAGGTCGAGGTGGTCAGGCATCGGCCATCACCTCCCGGAGCGAGCGCAGGGCGCGGTGGAGCCGGGACTTGACCGTTCCCGGCGGGATGTCGAGCGTCCCGGCGGTCTCCGCCTCCGAGAGCTCGAGCAGGTAGCGGCACGTCACGACCTCGCGCAGGTCGTCGGGCAGACCCTCCACCGCCTCGACGAGCCCGGCTCGCCGGTCGCGTGAGACCGCTGCGTCGGCCGGGTCCGGGACGGGGTCCGTCGCCGTCCTCTCCGCGGCCACACGGAGCTCGCGCAGGGCGCGCCGTGACCGGCCGCGCTGGAGGTTGCGCGTCTCGTTGACGACGATCCGCAGCAGCCACGGACGGAAACCCGCGCCCTCGTGGAACCGCGGCAGGGCCTGGTATGCCTTCACGAACGCCTCCTGCACGACGTCGTCGGCCTCGCTGCCGGCGCCGGAGAGCACCGCCAGTCGTTTGGCGATCGGGGCGTGCAGCGTGACGAGCACCGCGTACGCCGATGCGTCCCCGGCGCGTACGCGAGCCAGTACCGCTGCCTCATCCGACGTGTCGATCGCTGCCTCCGTCCCCACCGACGACCGTGCCTCGGAACCATGGTGCCGTCCCGACGCCTCCTCAACACCGCTCGCGCCGGATCGGTTCGCGCGGACCGCGCGACACCCCAACCGACACGCCGAGGAGTGTCCTCGCGGAGGCTTAGACTCGTCCACGATGTCGACCGAAGCCGCCCCGCGCAACGACCAGAACTTCGTGCACCTCCACGTGCACACGGAGTACTCCATGCTCGACGGGGCGGCGCGTATCGGCGACCTCTTCAGCGAGGCGGCGCGGATGGGCATGCCGGCCCTCGCGACGACCGACCACGGCTACGTCTTCGGCGCCTACGAGTTCTGGAAGAAGGCGCAGGGCACCGGCGTCAAGCCGATCATCGGCGTCGAGGCCTACATCACGCCGGGCACGCACCGCACCGACCGCACCAAGGTCAGCTGGGGCGACGGCGGTCGCGACGACATCTCGGGCAGCGGCGCCTACACCCACATGACGATGCTCGCCGAGAACAACCAGGGCATGCACAACCTCTTCCGGATGAGCTCCATCGCGAGCCTCGACCAGGTCTACACCAAGTGGCCGCGCATCGACCGCGACCTCCTCTCGACCTACGGCAAGGGCCTCATCGTCACGACAGGCTGCCCGTCGAGCGAGATCCAGACGAAGCTGCGGTTCGGGATGTACGACGAGGCGCGCGAGGTCGCCGGCGAGCTGCGTGACATCTTCGGCAACGAGAACGTCTACGTCGAGCTGATGGACCACGGCCTCGACATCGAGCGCCGCACCCAGAAGGACCTCATCCGGCTCGCGCGCGACCTAAAGCTGCCGCTCCTGGCCACCAACGACCTGCACTACACCCGCGCCGAGGACGCCAAGGCCCACGCCGCCCTGCTCTGCGTCCAGTCGGGCTCGACCTTGATGGACCCCAACCGGTTCAAGTTCGACGCCGACGACTTCTACCTCAAGTCCGCGCAGGAGATGCGCCACCTGTGGCGCGAGCTGCCCGAGGCGTGCGACAACACGCTGCTCATCGCCGAGCGTTGCGAGGTCTCCTTCACCGAGGGGGAGGGGCGCTTCATGCCGCGCTTCCCTGTGCCCGAGGGCGAGGACGAGACGTCGTGGTTCATCAAGGAGGTCGAGACCGGCCTGTCGCGCCGCTTCCCCGAGGGAGTGCCCGACTACGCCCGCAAGCAGGCGGCCTTCGAGGAGGACGTCATCGTCTCCAAGGGCTACCCGGGCTACTTCCTCGTCGTCGCCGACTTCATCAACTGGGCCAAGCGCAACGGCATCCGCGTCGGTCCCGGCCGAGGCTCGGGTGCCGGCTCGATGTGCGCCTACGCCATGGGCATCACCGACCTCGACCCGATCCCGCACGGCCTCATCTTCGAGCGGTTCCTCAACCCCGAGCGCATGTCGATGCCCGACTTCGACGTCGACTTCGACGAGCGCCGGCGTGGTGAGGTCATCCGCTACGTCACCGAGAAGTACGGCGAGGAGCGCGTCGCGCAGATCGTCACCTACGGCACGATCAAGGCCAAGCAGGCCCTCAAGGACGCGAGCCGCGTCCTCGGTCACCCGTTCGCGATGGGCGAGAAGCTCACCAAGGCGATGCCACCCGACGTCATGGGCAAGGGCATGCCGCTCGCCGACGTCTTCAAGCCCGACTCCAAGCGCTACAACGAGGCCGGCGACTTCCGCGTCGTCCACGACGAGGACCCCCAGGCGCAGGAGGTCGTCGCCACGGCGCTCGGCCTCGAGGGCCTGAAGCGCCAGTGGGGCGTCCACGCGGCCGGCGTCATCATGTCGAGCGAGCCGCTCGTCGACGTCATCCCGATCATGCGCCGCCTGCAGGACGGCCAGATCATCACGCAGTTCGACTACCCCAGCTGCGAGTCGCTGGGCCTGGTCAAGATGGACTTCCTCGGCCTGCGCAACCTGACGATCCTCGACGACGCCATCGAGAACATCAAGCTCAACCGCGACGAGGACATCGACCTCGACGAGCTGTCCAAGACCCTCGACGACCTCGCCACCTACGACCTGCTCGGTCGCGGCGACACCCTCGGCGTCTTCCAGCTCGACGGCGGCGGCATGCGCTCGCTGCTGCGCCTCATGCAGCCCGACAACTTCGAGGACATCTCGGCGGCCCTCGCGCTCTACCGACCGGGGCCGATGGGTGTCAACGCCCACACGAACTTCGCGCTGCGCAAGAACGGCAAGCAGGAGGTCGTCCCGCTCGACCCCCAGCTCAAGGGCAAGCTCCAGCAGGAGATGATCGACGCCCTCGACCCGATCCTCGGGATGACCTACGGCCTGGTCATCTACCAGGAGCAGGTCATGGAGATCGCCCAGAAGCTCGCCGGCTACACGCTCGGCAACGCCGACCTGCTCCGCCGCGCGATGGGCAAGAAGAAGAAGGAGGTCCTCGACGCCGAGTACGTCCCCTTCTCGGAGGGCATGAAGTCGCAGGGCTTCAACGAGGCCTCCATCGCGGCGCTGTGGGGCGTCCTCGTCCCCTTCTCGGACTATGCGTTCAACAAGGCGCACACGGCGGCATACGGCCTCGTGTCGTACTGGACGGGCTACCTCAAGGCCAACTACCCCGCCGAGTACATGGCGGCCCTGCTGACGAGCGTGCGCGACGACAAGGACAAGTCGGCGCTCTACCTCAACGAGTGCCGGCACATGGGCATCAAGGTGCTGCCGCCCGACGTCAACGAGTCGATCGCCAACTTCGCGGCCGTCGGCACCGACATCCGCTTCGGTCTCGCCGCGATCCGCAACGTCGGCCTGCCTGTCGTCCAGGCGATCATCAAGGCCCGCGAGGAGAAGGGGTCCTTCGCCTCGTTCAAGGACTTCCTCTCGAAGGTGCCGGCCGTCGTCTGCAACAAGCGCACCATCGAGTCCCTCATCAAGGGTGGCGCGTTCGACTCGCTCGGCGAGAGCCGGCGCGGCATGGTCGAGGTCCACGAGCGCTACATCGACGCGCTCGTCGAGGTCAAGAAGCAGGAGGCCATCGGCCAGGACAGCCTCTTCGGCAGCTTCGGCGACGACGACGACGCCGGCGCCTCCGACGGCCCGGGGGCCTTCGACGGCCTGCCGCCCGTGCCGACGCTCGAGTGGGACAAGGCCAGCCTGCTCTCCTTCGAGCGCGAGATGCTCGGCCTCTACGTCAGCGACCACCCGCTCTTCGGCATCGAGCACATCCTCGCCACGCATGCCGACACCTCGATCGCCTCGCTCATGGGCGACGACCCCAAGGCCGACGGCACGCCCGTCACCGTCGCCGGGCTCATCACGAGCCTCCAGCTCAAGCGCACGAAGAAGGGCGACCTCTGGGCCATCGCGACCGTCGAGGACCTCGACGGCGCCATCGAGTGCCTCTTCTTCCCCTCGGCCTACATGACGTACTCGACGATGCTCGCCCAGGACACCGTCTGCGCGGTCAAGGGCCGCATCAGTGCCCGCGACGACTCGATCTCGATCTTCGCCCAGGAGCTGACGATCCCCGACATCAAGGAGGGACCGCGCGGGCCGGTCGTCCTGACCCTCCCACTCGGTCGGGCCACCCCCGCCGTGGCCGAGAGCCTCAAACGCGTCCTGGGGGAGCACCCCGGCGCGACCGAGGTCCAGGTCAAGCTGACCCAGCCCGGGCGCTCGGTGCTCATGTCGCTCGACGACTCGCTCCGGGTCAACGCCACCTCGGCGCTCTTCGGCGACCTCAAGGCCCTGCTCGGTCCGGCCTGCCTCAGCTGATGCGCGAGGCGGACCGCCGGCGGCTGCGTCGGGCGCGGATGGCCGCGCTCCTCCTGTCGCCCCCGCTCGGCAGCGACGGTCCGGTGTCGGCGCTCGCCGTCGCCCGGGAGCTCGGCGCCCTGCAGGCCCAGGACTACGGCAGCGGTGTGTGGTCCCTCGGGGTGCGCTCGGGACTGACGCTCGAGCAGGTCGAGCAGGCTGTCGTCGACCATGAGGTCGTGCGCACGTGGCCGATGCGCGGCACGATCCACTGGGTCCCGGCCGAGGACGCCCGGTGGATGTGCGAGCTGCTCGCGTCGCCCCGCAGCACGACGCTCGCCACGCGCTTCGCCCAGCTCGGCATCACCGAGGCCGATGTCGAGCTGTCCGGACGACTCTTCGAGCAGCACCTCCGTGAGCCCATGAGCCGTCCCGACGTCGCCGCCCTCCTCGTCGATCACGGCATCGACCCCACCGACCAGCGCAACTACCACCTCATCGGGCACCACTGCATGAGCGGACTCATCTGCCAGGGGCCGGTCATCGGCAAGCAGCCGAGCTTTGTCCTCATCGACTCGTGGGTTCCTTACTCCCGCAAGCCGTCCCGCGAGGAAGGGCTCGCGACCGTGGCCGAGCGCTACGTCCGCAGCCACGGTCCCGTCACCGAGAAGGACCTCGCCGGCTGGCTGCTCAAGCCGCTCGGTCTCACGCGCGAGGCGCTCGCGTTGGTCGGTGACCGCATCGTGAGCGAGGTGCTCGACGGGCAGAGGTGGCTCACCCACGTGGACGCGCGCCCGGTCCCCGAGGGTCCTGGCGGCGTGCACCTGCTGCCCCAGTGGGACGAGTTCCTCCTCGGCTACAAGTCGCGCGACGTGACCCTGCCGCCCGAGCACTTCGTCAAGGTCGTGCCCGGCCGCAACATGGTCTTCAAGCCGACGCTCGTCGTCGACGGCGAGGTCGCCGGCACCTGGCGGCGCGTCCAGAAGCGCGAGCACGTGCTCGTCGAGGTCTCCCCGTTCGCCGACCTGTCGGCCCGCCGGTGGCGCGAGGTCGACGCAGCGGCCGCCGCCTACGGCACGTTCCTCGGCACCGAGGCCGAGGTCGTACGCGTCGGGCCGGCCGACAGGACCGCCTGACGTGGCGCGGGGGCCGGTTCCACCCTCCCCGCTGCCGCCGCGTCACGGCGTCGACGCCCAGCGCTTCCGGATGCCGCAGTCGGGGCCGTGGGGGTCGCTGCGCGACCACCTCGTCGAGCGGCTTGCACCGGGACTCACGGCCGACGAGGTCGACCGGATGCTCGGGGCGGGGGAGTTCGTCGACGCCTCGGGAGCGCCGGTGCCCGCGGACGCCCCGTTCGTGCCGCAGTCGGCCGTCTGGGCGCACCGCGACCTACCGGTCGAGGTGGTGCATCCGGAGGAGCTCGTCGTGCTGCACCGCGACGAGCGCATCGTCGTCGTCGACAAGCCGCACGACATGGCGACGATGCCCCGCGGCCGGCACGTCGTGCAGAGCGCCCTGGCCCGGGCCCGCGTCCTGACCGGCGAGCACCGGCTCGCCCCGGCCCACCGCCTCGACCGGCCGACGGCGGGTGTCCTGATGTTCACGACGGAACAGCGGTGGCGCGGCGCGTACCAACGCGTCTTCGCCGAGTCGCTCGCGCGCAAGGAGTACCGCGCGGTCGCACCCGTCCGTGAGGGGCTCGTCCTGCCCCTCGTCCGGCGCACGCACCTCGTCAAGGAGCACGGCACGCATCAGGCCCACGAGGTCGAGGGCGCCGAGCCCAACTCCGAGACGCTCGTCGAGCTGCTCGACACGGCGTCCGGTGCCGGGCGGGCGGGGGAGGACCTCGGGCTCTACCGCCTGACGCCCCGCACCGGGCGCACGCACCAGCTGCGCTGCCAGCTCCAGGGCCTCGGCGTCCCCATCGTCGACGATCCGCTCTACCCCGTCGAGCGAGACGTGCCGGTGGGCGACTTCAGCTCCCCGCTGCAGCTGCTCGCCGCCGTGCTGGCCTTCGACGACCCCGTCGACGGCACACCCCGCCGGTTCGTCACGCGGCGCCGGCTGGCCCGCTGGCCCGGCTCGTGGCCCGCCTGCTGAGCCCCGGCGACGGGCCGGCCGCGATGTCACCGGGCGTTCAGCAACCGGTGGTCATCTCGACGCGCGAGACGGACCGCCCCGGTCTAGGGTGACCCGCAGACCGCGCGGAAGAGCCGGTCCCAGGGAGGAAATCCATGCGTCAATCTCGTCCTGCCCTGCGCCGGGTCGCCGCGGTCACCACCGCTGCGCTCGCCGTGGGCATCACCCCCTTCGTCGCGGCCGCACCGGCCTCAGCGGCGGCCCCGACGGAGCTGTTCATCAGCGAGTACGTCGAGGGCTCGAGCAACAACAAGGCGCTCGAGATCTACAACGGCACCGGGGCGACGGTCGACCTCGCCGCGGCCGGGTACACCGTCCAGGTCTTCGCCAACGGCGCCACGACCGCGACCAACACGACCAGCCTCACCGGCAACCTGTCCTCCGGCGACGTCTTCGTCTTCGCCAACTCCGGGGCCTCTGCCGCGATCCTCGCCCAAGCGGACCTAGCCAACGCCAGCGCCAACTGGAACGGTGATGACGCCGTCGTCCTCCGCAAGGGCACCACGGTCCTCGACGTCATCGGCCAGGTCGGGTTCCGTCCCGCGACCCCGGCCGAGTGGGGCACCGGGCTCACCTCGACCATGGACAACACCCTGCGGCGCAAGTCGTCCGTCACCAAGGGCGACACCAACGGTTCCGACGCGTTCGACCCCGCCGTCCAGTGGGACGGCTACGCCGTCGACACCATCGACGGCCTGGGCAGCCACTCCGTCGACGGCGGTCCGGCGACCGACGTCGCCCCGAGCGTGACCTCGACGACCCCGACCGACGGCTCGCCCAACGTCGCGGTCGACGCGAGCCCCACGGTGACCTTCTCCGAGCCGGTCAACGCCACCGCGGGAGCCTTCACCCTCTCGTGCTCCCTGTCCGGCGCCAAGACCTTGGCTGTCACCGGCGGCCCGACGACCTTCACGCTCGACCCGTCGGCCGACTTCGCCCTCGGCGACGCCTGCACCCTGACGGTCTCGGCCCCCGCCGTCACCGACCAGGACGCCATCGACCCGCCGGACTCCCTGGCGACCGACGTCGTCGTGCACTTCTCGGTGCCGGCCGCCAACCCGTGCGAGGTCACCCCGACCCCGATCCCGGCCATCCAGGGCAGCAGCGACACCGCGGCGACCACCGGCTCGGTCACGACGCGCGGCGTCGTCGTCGGTGACTACGAGGGCGGGTCACCCGCCCTGCGCGGCTTCTTCCTCCAGGACCCGAAGGGCGACGGCGACCCCGCGACGTCCGACGGCATCTTCGTCTTCGAGGGCAGCAACGCCAATGCCGTCCAGCTCGGTGACGTCGTCACCGTGACGGGCAACGCCGGCGAGAACCAGGGCCAGACCCAGGTCAGCGCCGCCACCGTCGCGGTCTGCGGCACCGGTTCGGTCGCCCCGACCGAGGTGCGCTTCCCCGTGGCCAGCCCGACGGCGCTCGAGCGCTACGAAGGCATGCTCGTCACGCTCCCGCAGGACATGTCCGTCACCGAGCACTTCCAGCTCGGCCGCTTCGGCCAGGTCACGCTCTCGCAGGGAGGCCGCCTCGAGCAGCCGACCAACGTCGTCGCCCCGGGGGCCGACGCCGCGGCCCTCCAGGCGTCCAACAACCTGCGCAAGATCATCCTCGACGACACGACGCAGGCCCAGAACGTCGACCCGATCGTCTTCGGTCGAGGCGGCCAGCCGCTGACCGCGGCCAACACCCTGCGCGGTGGCGACACCGTCACTGACCTGACCGGTGTCCTCAACTACACCTGGGGTGGCAACGCGGCCAGCGCCAACGCCTACCGCATCCGCCCGGTCTCCCCGTCCGCGACCGTCGACTTCCAGCCGACGAACCCGCGTCCTTCGAGCCCGCCCGCCGTGGGTGGCGACACCCGCGTCGTCGGGATGAACCTGCTCAACTTCTTCAACACGCTCGACACGACCGGCAACAACTGCCGCGGCGGGCTCACCGGTGCGGTCATGGACTGCCGCGGAGCCAACACCGCAACGGAGTTCGACCGCCAGTGGCGCAAGACCCTCGCTGCAGTCTCGGGCACCCATGCCGACGTCGTCGCCTTCATGGAGATGGAGAACGACGGCTACGGCGCGGACAGCGCCGAGCAGTTCCTCGTCGGGAAGCTCAACGAGAAGGACGGCTACGGCACGTGGGCGTTCATCGACGCCGACGCCGGCACCGGCCAGACGGACGCCCTCGGCAACGACGCGATCAAGGTCGGCATGCTCTACAAGCCGGCCGCGGTGACGCCGGTGGGCACGACCGCGGCGCTCAACTCCGTCGACTTCGTCAACGGTGGCGACTCCGGCCCGCGCAACCGTCCCTCGCTCGCCCAGGCGTTCCGCGACAACTCGACGGGTGGCACGTTCGTCGCCGTCGCGAACCACCTCAAGAGCAAGGGCAGCGCGTGCGACGCGCCCGACGCCGGCGACGGCCAGGGCAACTGCACCGCGGTCCGCGTCCGTTCGGCGCAGCTGCTCGCCGCCTGGCTGGCCGGTGACCCCACGGGCACGGGTGACCCCGACGTCCTCATCCTCGGCGACATGAACTCCTACGCCAAGGAGGACCCGATCACGACGCTCGAGAAGGCCGGCTTCACCAACCTCATCGAGCAGCGCAACGGGCGTGAGGCGTACTCCTACGCCTTCGACGGGCAGTGGGGCTACCTTGACCACGCGCTCGGCTCGGCGTCGATCAGCAGCCAGGTGACGGGAGTCGGCGACTGGCACGTCAACGCCGACGAGCCCGCGATCCTCGACTACAACACCGAGTTCAAGACGGCCCGGCAGGTCACGAGCCTCTACGCGGCCGACGAGTTCCGGATCTCCGACCACGACCCCGTCGTCGTCGGGCTCGACCTCACCAACGCCGCCCCGGTCGTCGGCACGGTCACCGGCCCGACGTCGGCCGTCTCGGTCGGCTCCCCGGCGGGCGTCAGCGCGACGTTCTCCGACGCCGACCCACTCGACACCCACACGGCGAGCATCGCGTGGGGTGATGGGACGACCGCGGCGGCCACCGTCACCGGTGGCACGGTGAGCGGCAGCCACGTCTACGCGGCGGCGGGCATCTACACCGTGACCGTCACCGTCACAGACCAGTGGGGCAACGCGGGCTCGGGCACGACGAGCGTCGTCGCCTACGACCGCGCGGCCGGCTTCGTCACCGGGGGCGGCACGATCGCGTCCCCGGCCGGCGCCCTGACCTCGAACCCGTCGCACAGCGGCAAGGGCAGCCTAGAGCTGTCCGTCGCCTACGGCAGCGGGGCCACCGTTCCGTCCGGCTCGTTCGGCTACGGCCTCGCGGGCACGTCGTTCTCCGTCGCCACGACGACGTTCGACTGGCTCGTCGTCAGCGGCACGACGGCGACCTTCTCGGGGCCGGTCACGGTCAACGGGACCGCCGGCTACCGCGCGGTCGTCACCGTCACCGACCAGGGCAAGAGCGACACGTTCCGCCTCGTCGTGACGACGACGTCGGGCTCCGTGGCCTACGACTCCGGCACGCAGACCGTGAATGGTCAGATCGTCATCCACTGACCGACGCATGGACGCACGCCCCGGGATCGACCGATCCCGGGGCGTTCGTCGCGTCCGGAGGGGCCGTTCCGGGCCGGCCGGCCGCTACCGTGACGCCATGAGGCGAGCACTGTTCGTGCGGGTCAACCGGGTCGTCAACGTCGTCGTCAGGCGTCTCGGGCTGCGCCGCTTCCGAGGTGGTGACCTGCTCCTGCTGACGACGACCGGGCGACGGAGCGGGCAGCGCCGCACGACGCCGCTCCTGCACCTCGCCCGGGACGGGGGATGGCTGGTCGTGGCCTCCAACGGCGGCGCCGACTGGGAGCCGGGCTGGTGGCTCAACCTCCGCGCCGGGGCCCCCGGGCACGGTGGAGGTCGACGGCCGAGCGGTGCCGGTGCGCGGCGAGGAGGTCACCGGGCCCGAGCGTGAGCAGCTCTGGGGCGAGCTCACCGAGAGGGTCTTCGACTTCGACTCCTATCAGGCGAAGGTGAGCCGACGGATCGCCGTCGTCAGGCTGACGCCCACCTCCGGCTGACCGGGGCCGCAACCTAGACTGCCCGGATGCAGCACCCCCCGACCGCTCGGCGCGACCCCGTCGCCCGCGAGCACCACGGCGACCGTTTCGACGACCCCTACGCGTGGATGGCCGACCGTGACTCGGACGAGCTGCGCGAGCTGCTCGTGGCCGAGAACGCTCATGCCACCGAGCGCACCGAGCACCTGCGTCCGCTCGCCGAACAGGTCTTCGAGGAGTTCCGCTCGCGCATCGAGGAGACCGACCTGTCGGTGCCCGTGCGTCACGACCGCTGGTGGTACTACTCCCGCACGGTCGAGGGCGAGCAGTACGCCGTCGAGGCGCGCGTGCTCGTCGCCGACCACCCGCAGCGGCCGACGCTCGACGCCGGTCGCCCGCCCGTCGGCGAGCACGTGCTCCTCGACCAGAACGAGGAGGGCCGGGACCACGAGTTCTTCGCGGTCGGCGTGAGCGAGGTGTCGCCGTCCGGCGACCTGCTCGCGTATGCCGTCGACGTCGTCGGCGACGAACGCTACGACGTGCGCGTGCGCCGGATCGAGGACGGAGTCGTCCTCGACGACGTCGTGCGCCGCACCGGCGGGTCGTTCGCCTGGTCACTCGACGCGGGGCACTTCTTCTACACGCGCGTCGACGACGCCTGGCGGCCGCACCAGGTGTGGCGCCACGAGGTGGGCACATCCGCCGAGGCCGACGTGCTCGTGCACGAGGAGGCCGACGAGCGATTCTTCGTCGGGGTCGGCACCTCGCGCGACGACCGGCTGGTCATCATCGCCATCGGGTCCAAGACGACGAGCGAGTTCCGCCTCCTCGAGGCCGACGCACCGATGGGCACGCCCCGGGTCGTGGCCGAGCGCCGCCAGGGCGTCGAGTACGACATCGAGCCCTTCGGCGACCAGCTGCTCGTCACGCACAACGCCAACCGCGTGAACTTCGAGCTGGCCACGGCCCCCGTGACGAGCACCACGGTGGACGACTGGGTGCCGCTGGGCATCACGACGGAGGACGAGTACGTCACGGGCGCAGAGGGATTCGACGACTTCATCGCGGTCTCGCTGCGTCGGGAGGGCGGCACCGGAGTGCGCGTCGTGCTGCGCGACCCGACCGCCCCCAACGGTCTGGGGGAGTCGCACGACATCGCGGTCGGGGAGCCCATCGGCACGCTCCACGTCGGCGTGAACCCCGAGGCGGACACACCCACGCTCCAGGTCGTCCACGAGTCCCTCGTCACGCCCCGGACCGTGGAGGACTACGACGTCCGTGCCCGCACCTTCACGCTGCTCAAGCAGCAGCACGTACGAGGCGACGTCGACCTGGCGCAGTACCGCCAGCGACGCGAGTGGGCCACGGCGCCCGACGGGACCCGCGTGCCGATCTCCGTCGTGCACCGCCACGACGTCACGGCCGACGGCACGGCTCCCGGGCTGCTCAACGCGTACGGCGCCTACGGCATCTCGAGCGACCCGTGGTTCTCCGTCCTGCGACTCTCGCTCCTCGACCGCGGATGGGTCTTCGCCATCGCACACGTGCGCGGTGGGTCCGAGATGGGGCGGTCGTGGTACGACGACGGCAAGCTCGAGGCGAAGCCCAACACGTTCACCGACCTGGTCGCGTGTGCGGACCACCTCGTCGAGAGCGGCATCGTCGCGCCGGATCGTCTTGCGGCAGAGGGCGGCTCGGCAGGGGGCCTGCTCATGGGGGCCGTCGTGAACCTCGCTCCTGAGCGCTTCCGCTTCGTCCACGCGCAGGTGCCGTTCGTCGACGCACTGACGACGGTGCTCGACCCGAGCCTGCCCCTCACGGTCGTCGAGTGGGAGGAGTGGGGCAACCCGCTCGAGGACCCGACGGCATACGCGCTCATGAAGTCCTACAGCCCCTACGACAACGTCCGGCCGACGCGCCACCCGAGCCTGCTCGTCACGGCGGGCCTCGACGACACCCGCGTCTACGTCACCGAGCCGGCCAAGTGGGTCGCGGCGCTGCGGCACGCCGACCTCGACGTGGACGACCCCGCGCAGATCCTCTTCCGCACCGAGATGGCCGCGGGCCACGGTGGCCGGTCCGGGCGCTACGACCTGTGGCGGGAGTGGGCCTGGGAGACGGCCGTGCTCATCGACCAGACGTCGTGAGCCGGCCGTCCCCGGGCCCCACCGCGCTGCGGGTCAGGAGCCGTAGATCGCGGTCACCCACTCCGGGTGGTCGATGAACGGGTTCCGGTTGTGCTGCCAGGTGTCGAAGATGACCTGGTTGCGGCGCTTCTCGAACGCGTCGGGCGGGTCCTGCAGGTTCCACTGCTTGAGCACCGAGAGCTTGCCGATGTAGGGCGCGGTGCCGTTGCCGACGAGGTTGTTCGGCTCGAGGTCGGCGAAGCCGTCACCGCCGTCCCAGCGGACCGCCATGTAGAAGATCATCCGGGCGACGTCGCCCTTGACGGCGTTGCGCGGCTCGAAGGAGTCTGCATCGCTGAGGCAGCCGGTGCACTGGGACACCGCCGACCCGCCGAGGTCGAAGTCGAGGTTGCCGCGGGTGGAGTTGACGGTGACGTCCTCGGGCCGCAGGTGGTGCACGTCGGTGCCCGGGCCGTTGACCGTGCCGAAGTCGCCGTGGCTCTTGGCCCAGACGTGCTCGCGGTTCCACTGGTCGACGCCGCCACCGTTGTCGGACTTGGCGATCGAGCGCCCCGAGTAGATCTCGACGACGTTGTTGGTGTTGCTCGGGTCCTGGTCGGTGTCCTTCAGGGCGGTCCAGACCTGGTCGTAGGTCAGGGTCGTGACGCCGCTGGAGATGATGCGGTGCAGCTCGGTGTGCAGCGCCGAGCCGGTCTTGCCGATGGCCGACGCGTAGTACGTCGAGTCGTAGGGGCTCGTCGTGCCGGTGGGGCTCGGGCTCGTCGTCGTGCTCGTTGGGCTGGTCGTCGTGGTCGTCGTCGACGTGCCGCTGAACGCGACGGCGCTCGTCGAGGTCATGCCCGGGTGCGAGAAGTACGTCGCCAGCGCACCGGTCACGTCGAGCTGGCGCCCCATGAGGGAGGGGTTGCTCTGCAGACCCCACGAGGACCGGAACGCCGACGGGATCTGGACGTAGAGCATCCGGCTCGTCGACGTCTCCGACGCGGAGTCGGCGATGGCGAGCGCGTAGTCGTTGGGGAAGTTCGAGCGCACGACGGTGCTCGTCGCGGTCGGCTGTCCCACGACGTAGCCGCGGACGGTCGCGCTATGACCGGTCTGCGACCCGATGGCCTGCGACACCGTGAGCGGGGCGGCCGCGGCCAGAGCGGGCGCTGCCGCCACGCGGGTGAGTGGCAGGGTCGTCGCCGGCGAGCCCGCAGCGCTGGTGAGCGCGAGACTCGGCGGGACGAGGGCGATGGCGAGGCCGGTGACGACGGCAGCGATGCGACGCCGGGGGATGACGACGGGCACGGGTTCTCCTGTCGGGCGGGGGAGCCGGGTGGATGACGCAACCCACGGCCCGGGTCGGGCGGTGGCCCCACGAGCGTGTCGGAACGGCCGTGAACGCCGGGTCAGTCGTTGGTCTGACCTTCGTCAGGGCCGGTCCAAGATTCGGCAGGCGCGAGGACCGACGCCGCGCCCCTCGCTCCGCACGGTGAGACCGTGGTCCGGGCCCCGGGCCGCGCCTTCTAGACTGGTGACCCATGATGTCCTCCCTCGACCTGCGCGGGCGCACGCTCGACGTGCGCTTCCTGCGCAAGGCCCTGCCCCGAGCCGAGTTCGACGTCACGGCAGCCCTCGAGCAGGTGCGGCCGATCTGTGAGGACGTCGAGCATCGCGGGGCCGTGGCACTGCGCGACCTCGGCGAGCGGTTCGACGGCGTGCGGCCGACCCACCTGCGGGTGCCGCGGGCCGTGCTGCAGTCCGCCCTCGACCGGCTCGACCCCGACCTGCGCGCCGCGCTCGAGGAGTCCATCCGTCGCGCCCGCATCGTCCACGCCGACCAGCGCCGCACCGACACGACGACCGAGGTCGTCCCCGGCGGCACCGTCACCGAGCGGTGGGTGCCCGTCGACCGCGTCGGTCTCTACGTGCCCGGTGGACTCGCCGTCTACCCGAGCAGCGTCATCATGAACGTCGTCCCGGCCCAGCTCGCCGAGGTCGGTTCGCTGGCCGTCGCGTCACCGCCGCAGCGCGAGAACGTCGGCGAGTTCGCCGGCTACCCGAACCCGACGATCCTCGCGGCGTGCGCGCTCCTCGGCGTCGACGAGGTGTATGCCGTCGGCGGCGCCCAGGCGGTCGCGATGTTCGCGCACGGCTTCGTCGACGACGACCCCCAGTGGGGCGAGGTCGACGGCGAGCCGGTCGTGTGCGACCCCGTCTCGCTCGTCACCGGCCCCGGCAACATCTGGGTCGTCGCCGCCAAGCGCCTGCTCAAGGGCCTCATCGGCATCGACGCGGAGGCCGGTCCCACCGAGATCGCGATCCTCGCCGACGACTCGGCCGACGCGGACCACGTGGCCGCCGACCTCGTGAGCCAGGCCGAGCACGACCCGCTCGCGGCCTCGGTGCTCGTCACCGACAGCGAGGAGCTCGCCGAGGAGACCCGGCGCGCCCTGGCCCGTCGGGTGCCCGCCACGAAGCACGCGGAGCGCGTCACCGAGGCGCTCGAGGGCACGCAGTCGCGGATCGTCCTCGTCGACGACGTCGTCGCCGGTCTCGCCGTCGTCAACGCGTATGCCGCCGAGCACCTCGAGATCCAGACCCGCGACGCCGCGGGCGTCGCCGCCCGCGTGCGCAACGCCGGTGCCGTCTTCGTCGGTCCGCACAGCCCGGTGAGCCTCGGCGACTACGCCGCCGGCTCCAACCACGTCCTGCCCACCGCCGGCTGCGCGTGCCACTCGAGCGGCTTGTCGGTGCAGTCCTTCCTGCGCGGCATCCACGTCGTCGACTACGACGAGCCCGCCCTGCGCGATGTCGCCCGCCACGTCGTCACGCTCGCCCAGGCCGAGGACCTCCCGGCCCACGGCGAAGCCGTGACGGCGCGGTTCGGCGACGAGGTGCCCCGGTGACCGACCGGCCGAGCGCCGCCGACGAGGTCCAGCGTCTGCTCCGGCCCGACCTGCGCGGTCGCACGCCGTACGGCGCTCCGCAGCTCGACGTGCCGGTCCGGCTCAACACCAACGAGAACTCCTACCCAGTTCCCCAGGTCGTCGTCGACGCGGTCGTCGCGGCGCTCGCCGACGACGTCGCCTCGCTCAACCGTTACCCCGACCGCGAGTTCACCGACCTGCGCAAGGCGCTGACGGCATACCTCGAGAAGCAGTCGGGGGTGTCGGTGACGCCCGAGCAGGTGTGGGCCGGCAACGGCTCCAACGAGGTGCTGTCGCACATCGTGCAGGCCTTCGGCGGTCACGGCCGGGTCGCGCTCGGCTTCACGCCGAGCTACTCGATGCACCCCATCATCAGCGAGACGCACGGCACCACATGGGTCGACGGGCTCCGCTCTGCCGCAACCGATCCCGATGCCTTCGACCTGACCGCAGAGTCGGCTGCGCAGCAGGCCCGGGCGCACGACCCGTCGATCGTGTTCCTCTGCTCGCCCAACAACCCGACCGGCACGGCGCTGCCGTTCGAGGTCATCGGTGCCGTGCTCGAGGCGGCCCCGAACGCTGTCGTCGTCGTCGACGAGGCCTACGCCGAGTTCGCCCGGCCGGGCACGCGGTCGGCACTGACGCTGCTCGCCGAGCACCCCAGGCTCGTCGTGACGCGCACCATGAGCAAGGCGTTCGCCTTCGCCGGCGGTCGCCTCGGCTACCTCGTGGCGGCGCCAGAGCTCGTCGACGCGCTGCGCCTCGTCAGGCTGCCCTACCACCTGAGCAGCCCGACGCAGACGATCGCCCGCATCGCCCTCGAGCACGCCGACGTCATGCTCGGCACGGTCGAGGTCATCAAGCACCAGCGCGACCGGATCGTCGACCGTCTCGCCGCGCTCGGTGCGCGCCCCGTCGCCAGCGACAGCAACTTCGTCCTCTTCGGCGGCCTCCGAGACGAGAAGGCCACGTGGGAGGCCCTGCTCGACGAGGGCGTCCTCGTCCGCGACATGGGGATCGCCCACCACCTGCGCGTCACGGCCGGCGACCCCCACGAGACGACCGCGTTCCTCGAGGCCATGACGCGCCTCGCCCCCGCCCACGTCCTCCCCAGCAGCGCCGACCGGCAGGAGCCACCCGCATGAGCCCCACCAGCCGCACCGCGAAGATCAGCCGTGCGACGTCCGAGTCGTCCGTCGAGCTCTGGCTCGACCTCGACGGCACCGGCACGTCCGACATCTCGACCGGCGTCCCGTTCTACGACCACATGCTCCACTCGCTGAGCAAGCACTCGCTCATCGACCTCACGGTCAAGGCCACGGGAGACGTCGACGTCGACGTGCACCACACGGTCGAGGACACGGCGATCGTCCTCGGCCAGGCCCTGCGCGAGGCGCTCGGCGACAAGGCCGGCATCTCCCGCTTCGGTGACGCCACGGTCCCGCTCGACGAGGCCCTGTGCCACGCCGTCGTCGACGTCGCCGGTCGTCCGTACGTCGTGCACGAGGGCGAGCCGGAGGGCCAGCAGTACGCCCTCATCGGTGGCCACTTCACCGGCTCGATGACACGGCACGTCCTCGAGTCCTTCGCCTACAACGCCGGACTGTGCCTGCACGTGCGCGTCCTCGCGGGCCGCGACCCCCACCACATCGTCGAGGCGCAGTTCAAGGCCGTGGCGCGCGCGCTCCGGGCGGCCATCGCACCCGACCCCCGCGTCGTCGGGATCCCGAGCGCCAAGGGAGCGCTCTGACGATGGTGGCTCGTCGATGAGCGCCGGCGTCGTCGTCCTCGACTACGGCAGCGGCAACGTCCGGTCGGCCGTGCGTGCCCTGGAGCGCGTCGGTGCCACGGTCACCCTGACGTCCGACCCCGTCCGCGCCCTCGAGGCGGACGGACTCTTCGTGCCCGGTGTCGGCAACTTCCACGCCTGCATCGCGGGACTCGCGGCCGCGCACGGACCCCGCATCATCGGTCGACGGATCAGCGGGGGCCGGGCGGTCCTCGGCGTCTGCGTCGGCATGCAGGCGCTCTTCGACGGCTCGACCGAGCCGTCCGACCACCCGCTCGAGGGGCTCGCGGAGTGGCCCGGCACGGTCGAACGCCTCCCGGCCGACGTCGTGCCGCACATGGGCTGGTCCGAGGTCGAGGCCGCCGAGGGCTCGCGGCTCTTCGCCGGCGTCGAGCACGAGCGCTTCTACTTCGTCCATTCGTACGCCGTGCAGCAGTGGACGCTGGAGGCCACCGGCGCCTTCGCCCGCGTCGCACCCGCGGTCACGTGGGCGAGCCACGGTGCGAAGTTCGTCGCCGCGGTCGAGAATGGGCCCCTGAGCGCGACCCAGTTCCACCCCGAGAAGTCCGGCGACGCCGGGCTGCACCTGCTCGAGAACTGGGTCCGCAACCTGTGACCGTGCCGACGTCCGCCGACTGACCGGCGGGCGGTGGCCTCGACGAGGAGTGGATCGTGGCGACGAGGAAGACGGCGAGCAGCTCCGGAAGTGCGAGCAGGAAGCGCACGTCAAGGGTGACCAAGAGCGCGACGAAGAGCACGACCAGGCGGACCGCGTCGTCGACGCGGCGGTCCTCGTCCGGTGCGCTCTACCCGCGGCGCCGGAGCAGCCACCCCGGACTGCCGACGACGCTGGGCACGGCACTCGGGACGCTCGTCGTGACGACCCTGCTCGACCTGTCCTGGCCGGTGCGCATCGTCCTCGTCGTCGTGGTCGTCGTCGCCGGGCTGGGATACGTCCTGTGGCGTCACCGGGCCGAGCTCGCCGCCGGGGGAGGTGTCGACGCCACGCCAGACGGCCCGTCCGCTCCGGACGTGGCTCCCGCGCCGGGCGCGGGCGAGCCGCCGGCTCCCGCCGCCCCGCCTGCCACGCCGGCGTCGTAGGCCCGTTCAGACCGGGACGTCGCCGCCGCGATGCTGGTCGACGCCCCAGAGCCGTGCGACGTGAGAGGCGTCGGTGCCACAGCACCCTCCGACGACCGTGACACCCGGGAGCCGTCCGACCACCCGGTCGTGTCCCGCCGAGATCGTGTCGAGGTCGCCCGCGTCCAGGTCGTCGGCGTCGTCGAGCTCCGCGTGGCTGCGCGTCGACGCGTTGTAGCGCAGCCCGAGCAGCCTGCTGCGCCAAGCGCTCCCGTCGTCGTCGGCGTCCAGCCCCGCGAGCACGTGCTCCGGGTGGGCGCAGTTGACGAGGTAGTAGTCCGGGGCCTCCCGGTCGTCGACCTCGGAGATCGTCTCGGCCAGCGTCGTCCCGTCGGGGAGCCGCCCGTCCACCTCCACCGTGAACGAGATCGCCACGGGCAGCCCGTGCTCCCGGCAGGACTGCGCGATCCCGATCGCCTCGCCGGCTGTGGTGAGGGTGTACGCCGTGACGACGTCCACGCCCGCCTCGGCGAACGCCGCCACCTGGGCGTGGTGGTAGTCCGCGGCCTCGGCCGGGTTCGGCGCGCCGGCACTGCGGTAGCCGTCGCCCCGAGGGCCGACCACCCCCACGACGACGACGTCCTGCAGCCCGAGCTCGACGGCATACCGGCGACGCAGTGAACGGAGCAGGTCGACGGCGTCCGCGTTGGCACGGTCCAGGTCGGCCCTCGTGTGGCCGAGCCGCGCGCCCCAGTCCGGGTTGGCACGCCACGTCGGTGACTCGAGGAGCAGGCCTGCCCCGGCCCGGGCAGCGATGGAGGCGTAGGCGTCGTAGTAGCCCGTGAGCAGGTCGCGGCCGGCCGCGACGCCGAGCAACGGGTAGGCGGCGAACTCGTCGAGCTCGACCCCGTGGTTGAAGATGAGGTCGGTCTCGAGGCCACCGTCCGTCACCATCGGCCGACCGGCCAGCTGTGGCAGGTGATCCATGGCGGCTCCCGTGCGTCGCGAGGTTCGGGTCCCACCGGTCTACCAGACGCCACCAGCCGGCAGGCGCGGAACGTGGGGAAGGTGACCGCGCCGTGGTGGGCGCGTGATCCACGGACCGACACGTCGGGAGCGGCGCCGCGGGCACACGGCATACTCGGTGGTCGCACGTCCGGCGTCCCGACGCCCGGGCGCACCTGACACCGACCACGACACACCGACCACGACCGCGACGGTCGTGACCGACCCGAGGAGCCGACCCCGATGACCGGCCAGCACCACGCCGCCCAGCCCCACCTCGAGCTGCTGCCCGCCGTCGACATCGCCGGCGGCCGTGCCGTCCAGCTGGTCCAGGGCGTCGCCGGCACCGGCGGCGAGTTCGGCGACCCGTGGGAGGCCGCGCTGCGCTGGCAGGAGCAGGGGGCGGAGTGGATCCACCTCGTCGACCTCGACGCGGCCTTCGGTCGTGGCAGCAACCGCGACCTCATCGCCTCGATCGTCAGTCGGCTCGACCTGCAGGTCGAGCTCTCTGGCGGCATCCGCGACACGGAGTCGCTCGACGCGGCGCTCGCCACGGGCTGCCGCCGCGTCAACATCGGCACCGCCGCGCTCGAGGACCCCGAGTGGACGGCGTCGATCATCGCCGCGCACGGCGACCGCGTCGCCATCGGCCTCGACGTCCGGGGCACGACGCTCGCGGCACGGGGATGGACCCGCGAGGGCGGTGACCTCTGGGAGACGCTCTCACGCCTCGACGCCGAGGGTTGTGCGCGCTACGTCGTCACCGACGTCAACAAGGACGGCATGCTCCAGGGCCCCAACGTCGAGCTGCTCCGCGACGTGTGCGCCCGCACCGACCGTCCGGTCGTCGCCAGCGGCGGCGTCTCGACCCTCGAGGACATCGCGGCGGTCCGCGAGCTCGTCGGCGACGGGGTCGAGGGGGCCATCGTCGGCTCGGCCCTCTACCGCGGCGCCTTCACGCTGCCCGAGGCGCTCGACGTCGCCGGCCGCCCGGGCGCATGAGCTCACCGACGCCGGCCTCGGGCCACCACGACGAGCTGGGCCGTCCCGCCGACTCCGCCGGCCAGGCGTGGGAGGGCAAGTCGATCCCCTCCCACGGCTTCGCCGGCGACACGGGAGCGGCCGACGCGGCCCTCGTCGCAGCGTTGGCCGCGGCGCACGGCACGCCGGGTGACGATGCGGAGACGGCCCTGATGGAGCACGTGGCTCAGGCCCGCTGGCTCGTCCCCGTGGTCGCCGTGGCGACAGAGGTCGACGAGTCCGGGCCCCACGCCGTCGACACCCGCAGCGACATGGCCGCGGTCACCCTGACGTCCCCCGACGGGTCGCGGGCGCTGCCGATGTTCACCTCCCTCGAGAGCCTCGCCGCGTGGGACCCCGGCGCCCGGCCGGTGCCGGTCCGCGCCGCCGCCGCGGCGCAGGCCGCGATCAGCGAGGAGTGCCACGTGCTCCTCGTCGACGTCGCCTCGCCCCACGCGACGGTCCTGCGTCCGAGCATGCTGTGGGCGCTCGCCCAGGAGCGCGCGTGGGGACCCAGCCACCGCGATGCCCACGTCGCGGCGGCCGTGCGAGCGGCGGTCGAGACCGAGCCGCAGGTCGTGGGCCACCGCCTCGAGGCGGGGGAGCCCGCGGGCGCCGGCGTGCTGCGGGTCGTGCTCTCCCTGGAGCCCGGCCTCGGCGCCGAGCTCGTCGGGGCCGTCGCGACACGGATCGGGGAGCGGATCGCGACCGACGGCGAGACCCGTGCGAGGATCGATGCTCTGACCTTCGCGCTCGAACCGGCGCGCTGAGCACATCACCCGTGGAGGTGCCGGACGTGGACACCACACCCCAGACGACTCGGGAGCGTGACCCCGAGGTGCCTCCGGCGACGACCGGCGCCGGGACGACAGCCGACGTCCCGACCGGACCCGGGCGCCCCGGTGGACGGTCGGGCGCAGACGCCGGCCGAGGGGCGGGCCCCTCGAGCGGTCCTCTCGGCTTCATCGTCGACCCGGCCCTCGATGCGCAGCGCCGGCGCGACCTGCGGAAGATGCGGCTCGTCGCCACCGGCCTGCTCGTCTTCGCGGCGATCGTCTACGTCCTCACGCGGGGGCACGACGACGGCCTGCTCGGCTTCGTCAACGCCGGCGCCGAGGCCTCGATGGTCGGTGCCTGCGCCGACTGGTTCGCCGTCACGGCCATCTTCCGGCACCCGCTCGGGCTCCCGATCCCGCACACCGCCCTCATCCCTCGCAAGAAGGAGATGATCGGTCGCAGCCTCGAGGAGTTCGTCAGCGAGAACTTCATGCGCGAGGACATCATCCGCGAGCGGGTGCTCGACGCCGAGCCCACCCGGCGGGCGGCCGAGTGGGCTCTGACCCCCGGTCACGCGAAGCGCCTCGTCGACGAGGTCGCCACGGTCACGGTCCACGCGCTGCACCGGATCCCCGACGAGGACGTCCGCGCCGTCATCGAGCAGGCCCTGCTCCCGCGCCTCGCGCAGGAGCCGATCAGCTCGCTGGCCGGGGGACTGCTCGACCAGGTGGTGCGCGACGAGGCGCACGTCGGCCTCGTCGACCTCGCCCTCGACGAGGTGCGCGTCTGGCTCGTCGACAACGAGGACGTCTTCGAGTCGCTCATCACGCAGCGCGCCCCGGCGTGGGTGCCCGACGCGATCAACGACATCGTGGCCCGCAAGGTCCACGTCGAGGCGCTCAAGTGGCTGGCCGACATCCGCAACGACCCGCGGCACGACGTGCGCCTCGCGCTCGACAAGCTGCTCATCGACCTCGCCGACGACCTCCAGCACGACCCCGTGACGCAGGCCAAGGCGGAGCGCCTCAAGGAGCGCGTGCTGTCACACCCGCAGGTGGCGGACACGGCGATGTCGCTGTGGGCCTCGTTCCGTGCCGTCGTCGTCGCCGCCCTCGAGGACGAGGGCGGGCCGGTGCGGGCCCGCGCCGTCACGGAGGTGACGGCTCTCGCCGAGCGGCTCCTCGCCGACGCCGCGCTGCGCGAGCGCATCGACACGCGCATCTGCGACGCGACGATCTACGCGATCGACCGCTACGGCACCGAGCTGACGAGGATCATCAGCGACACCGTCGACCGGTGGGACGGCAAGGAGACGGCCGAGCGGGTCGAGCTCCAGGTGGGCCGCGACCTGCAGTTCATCCGGATCAACGGCACCCTCGTCGGTGGGCTCATCGGCATGCTCATCCATGCCGTCTCGATCGTGCTGCCCTCCTGACACCCACGCGGCACGTCGACCCGGACGCCCTCAGACCCCGGTGTCGAGCCGTTCGGTCACCTGGCGCAGCGTGCGGTGCAGGTCGACCAGCTCCTGTCGCGAGAGGCCGCTTCGGAGCGCGATCTGGTGCGGCAGGTCGCCGAGCGCCGCGAGGCGGTCGCGCCCTCCGTCCGTCGCCGACACGAGGACCCGGCGCTCGTCCTCGGGGTCGCGGACCCGCTCCACGAGGCCGGCCGACTCCATCCGCTTGAGGAGCGGGGAGAGCGTGCCCGAGTCGAGTCGCAGGTGCTCGCCCAGCCGGCTCACCGTGAGCGGCCCGTGCTCGGCGACGGCCATGAGGGCGATGTACTGCGGGTAGGAGAGTCCGTGCTCCGACAGCAGCTCGCGGTAGACGGCGTCGAACGCCCGCACGGTCGTGTGCATGGCGTAGCAGATCTGCTGCTCGAGGCTCAGCGTGCTCGCGGCGGCGGAGGTCGGATTGGACGGGCTCATGACCCAAGCGTACTATCAAATTGCGCACAATCTAATTGTTGGCAACACAAGGAGCCTCGATGAGCACCACCACCCAGACCGCCCAGTACGTCGCCTCGGCCACCGCCTCCGGGCGTGAGGGTCGCGCCGTCACGTCCGACGGTCGACTCGACGTCACGCTCGCCGCACCCCGCGAGCTCGGCGGAAGTGGGGAGGGCACGAACCCCGAGCAGCTCTTCGCCGCCGGGTATGCCGCGTGCTTCGCGAGCGCTCTCGGGCTCGTCGCGCGCAAGCGCCGCGTCGAGGACTTCGACGTCGCCGTCACGGCCGACGTCAGCCTCTCGGGGTCGTCGGGCACCGGCTTCGGCCTCGGGGTCGTGCTCCACGTCGAGCTCCCCGAGGGCCTCGACCCCCAGCTGGGCCGTGAGCTCGTCGACACGGCGCACCAGGTGTGCCCCTACTCCAACGCGACGCGCGGCAACATCCCCGTCGAGATCGTCGTCGACTGACGTCATCCGGCCACGGCCGCTTCGCACCCCGCACTTCCAGAACCGCTGTCCCAGAAGGAGACCCGATGACCACCCCCCGTGAGGTCCAGCTCGTCAGCCGTCCCGTCGGCTGGCCCACCCCTGACGACTTCGCCCTCGTCGAGAGCGCGCCCGTCGACCTTGCCGACGGCCAGGTCCGCGTCCGCAACGAGGTCATGTCGGTCGACCCCTACATGCGCGGTCGCATGAGCGACGCCAAGTCCTACGCCGAGCCGTACGCGCTGGGCGAGGCCATGCACGGCGGCGCGGTCGGTGTCGTCACCGAGTCGCGCGCCCACGGCGTCACCGTCGGCGACCACGTGCTCCACGGCCTCGGCTGGCGCGAGGAGGCCGTCGTCGACGGCTCCGCCGTCCGTGTCGTCGACACGTCGGTGGCCCCGGCGTCCGCCTACCTCGGCGTGCTCGGCATGACCGGCCTCACGGCATACGCCGGCCTGACCCGTGTCGCGCAGATCAAGGAGGGGGACGTCGTCTTCGTGTCCGGCGCCGCCGGGGCCGTCGGCAGCGTCGTCGGGCAGGTCGCCAAGGCGCTGGGCGCCAGCCGGGTCATCGGTAGCGCCGGCTCGCAGGAGAAGGTCGACCACCTGCTGGGCGACCTCGGCTTCGACGCCGCGTTCAACTACAAGGACGGACGGGTCTCCGACCTGCTCCGCGAGGCTGCGCCCGACGGCATCGACGTCTACTTCGACAACGTCGGCGGCGACCACCTCGAGGCCGCCGTCGGTTCGCTGCGGCTCGGCGGCCGCATCGCGATCTGCGGCGCGATCTCGGTCTACAACAACACCGAGGCGGCCCCGGGCCCGCGCAACCTCGCGCGCCTCATCCAGACCCGCGGCACCATCACGGGCTTCCTCGTCGGCGACCACTGGGACCTCGCGGGCGAGTACGCCCAGCGCGCGGCCGGCTGGATCGCGGACGGCACGCTGACCTCGCGCGAGACGTTCGGCGACGGGATCGACCACGCGGTCGACGCCTTCCTCGGCGTCCTGCGCGGGGAGAACGTCGGCAAGATGGTCGTCCGCCTCTGACGGCGGCCGCGCGACGGACGGGAGAGGGCGGGTGCTTCGGCACCCGCCCTTCGCCGTCCCGGCGCTCCTGCGCGACGTCAGCCCCCGAGCAGGTCCTTGGCCTTGTCGGCCGGCAGCAGGTCGTGGCGCAGCGGCTCGCGCACGAACGACCCGGTGCCGTGCGACACCGACCGGAGGTCGATGGGGTAGCGCGACAGCTCTGCCGACGGCACCTCGGCGTGCACGACGGTCCAGCCGCCCTCGGGGCCCATCCCGTCGGCCGGCTCGGTGCCGAGCACCTGGCCGCGGCGTCCGCGCAGGTCCGACATGACCGCCCCGAGGTAGTCGTCGGCGATGGTGATGTCGACGCGGTCGATCGGCTCGAGCAGCGCCATCGTCGAGGCGTTCGCCGCCTCCTTGAGAGCGAGCGCCGCGGCGGTCTGGAAGGCGACGTCGGACGAGTCGACGGAGTGCGACTTGCCGTCGGTGAGCGTGACGCGGACGTCGACGACCGGGTGGCCGGTGAGCAGGCCCTTCTCGAGCTGGAGTCGGGCCCCCTTCTCGACCGACGGGATGAACTGGCGCGGCACGGACCCGCCGACGACCTTGTCGACGAACTCGAAACCCGATCCGCGTGGCAGCGGCTCGATGACGATCGAGCACACGGCGTACTGCCCGTGACCGCCCGACTGCTTGACGTGGCGACCCTGCACCGAGCACGTGCGCACGAAGGTCTCGCGCAGCGCGGTCCGGTAGGGCTCGGCCGTCACCGTCACCCCGTAGCGCTCGGAGAGCTGGTCGATGAGGTCGTCGACGTGGGCCTGTCCCATCGTCCAGAGCACGACCTGGTCCGTCTCGTGCGAGTGCTCCATGCGCATCGTGACGTCCTCGGCCACGAGGCGTTGCAGGGCCCCGCCGAGCTTGTCGTCGTCGGACTTCGTCGCCGCGCGGATCGCGACGGGCAGCTGCGGCTCGGGGAGCAGCCACGGCTCGACGACCGCGGGCCGGTCGACGGAGGACAGGGTGTCGGAGGTCTCGGCGTGGGTCAGCTTCGTCACGAGTGCGAGGTCGCCGGCGATGGCGGTGCCGCGGGGGCGGTGCGACTCGACGAAGGGCGACGCGAGCGGGCCGACGCGCTCGTCGTCGTCGTGGGCCGGGTGGCCGGCGACCTCGTGCCCGACGAAGTCACCGAGGTGGCCCGACACGTGGACCGTCTCGTCGACGCGGAGCGTGCCGGAGAAGACGCGCACGAGCGAGAGGCGCCCGACGTACGGGTCGGTCGTCGTGCGCACGACCTCGGCCACGAGCGGCTGGGACGGGTCGCACGTCACGCCCTTGACGGGGCCACCGACCGGTGACGTGACGGCCGGCAGCGGGTGCGCGGTCGGGTCGGGGAAGGCCCGCTCGATCATGCCGAGCAGCTCCTCGGTGCCCGCGCCGGTCAGGGGCGAGACCGGGACGATCGGGAAGAAGGTGCCCTGGGCGATGGCCGTACGCAGGTCGCCGAGCAGCGACTCGGTGTCGATGGTCTCGCCCTCGAGGTAGCGGTCGAGCAACGTCGCGTCCTCGGACTCCTCGATGACGGACTCGATGAGGGCCGACCGCGCGTCCTCGTGCTCGGCGGACGTCTCGCCGGTCAGCAGTCCCATGACCCCGGTGACCGAGCCGTCCTCGACGACGGGCCAGTGGGTGGCTCGGGCGTCGCCGAAGGTGCGACGACACATCTCGACCGTCGTCGCGAAGTCGGCGCGCGGCTGGTCGAGGTGGGTCACGACGACGGCTCGCGGCATCCCGACGGCCGCGCACTCGCGCCACAGCAGCGACACGGGCCGGTCGATGTCGTCGGCGCCGGAGACGACGAAGACGGCGGCGTCCGCGGCCCGGAGGCCCGCGCGGAGGTCGCCGACGAAGTCGGGGTAGCCGGGGGTGTCGAGGAGGTTGAGGGTGACCGGACCGGACTCGAACGAGGCGGCGACGAGGGTCGTGGTGCGGACGTGGTCGCCCAGGGAGGTCCGCTGACCGGGGACACGTGCCGAGACGAGCGCCTCGAAGAGTGCGGTCTTGCCGGCCCCGCCGGGTCCGACCAGCACGACGTTGCGGATGTCCTGCGGCGAGGCGGGGTTGGGGGCCGCAGGAAGATCTGATCTGCCGGGCGTCTTAGCCATGCCCCCACCCAACTCCTGTCGCCCAGCCGTCACAAGACCCATCGCGTATGCCGCCCGCCACCTCGGTGGTTCATCCCCGGGTCGCCCCCCGGCCCGCGCCCGCGCGCTCTGCCGCCTCCGTGGAACCCGGGTGCGCACCGTCGGTGCGAGGTGACAGGCTGACGCCATGGATCTGGGGGCCTACCGGCCGGTGCTGGCCAACCGAGACACCCGCAACGCGCTGCTGCTCGGCTTCCTCATCCGCGTCCCCATGTGGGCGGGAGGGGTGATCCTCACCCTCCACGTCGTGACGTCGCTCGGCCGCAGCTACGGCGCTGCCGGCCTGGTCACGGCCGCCTCGACCGTCGCGGTCGCCGTCTCCGGGCCCTGGCGCGGCCGGCTGCTCGACCGCATCGGCCTGCGGCGCACCGTCGGCCCCTCGCTCGTCGTGCAGGTCGTGTGCTGGTCGATCGCGCCGTGGGTGGGCTACGCCCCGCTCATCGCCTTCGCGGCGCTCGCCGGGCTCTTCGTCGTGCCCACCTTCTCGATCCTGCGCCAGGTCATCATCCGTTCGGTGCCGAGCGAGCAGCGGCGCACCGCCCTGTCGCTCGACTCGTCGGCGACCGAGCTGTCGTTCATGGCGGGCCCTGCCATCGGGGTGTGGCTCGCGACCTCGTGGGACACGTCGTGGGCCCTGCTCGTCTGCGAGCTCGCATCCGTCGCAGCGGGATTCGTGCTCTGGGTGGTCAACCCCCGCCTCACCTCCGACTCCGGCGAGGGGCACCCGGACGGCGGCGCGGCGGGGGAGGCGGCGCACGACGAGCAGGGCGAGGCCGCCCGGGCCGACGCCATCGCCGCCCCGTCCGTGCCCGACGACACCGCCCCGGCCCGGGCCGTCCGCGGCTTCATCACCGTGCCGGTCGCCGCGGTCTACCTCGCCGCCGCCTGCTCGACGCTCGTCCTCAGCGGCACCGACGTGGGCATCGTCGCGGCGCTGCGGTCCTTCGGGGCCACCGGCTCGATCGGGTGGGTCCTCGCGCTCTGGGGTGCCGGGTCCCTCGTCGGCGGCATCCTCTACGGCGCCTGGCACCGCTCCTTCTCCGTCTTCTGGCTGCTCGGCGGCCTCGCGGCCACGACCGCCCCCGTCGCCCTCGCCGCGGGCGTGCCGAGCTTCGCCGTCCTCATCACCGTCTCCGGCTTCCTGTGCGCCCCCACGATCACCGCCACCGTCGAGCAGCTGAGCCGTCAGGTCCCGGAGCGGTTCCGCGGCGAGATGATGGGGTGGCACGGCTCGGCCATGACCGCGGGCTCGGCCTTCGGTGCACCGCTCGCCGGCTCCGCCATCGACCGAGGCGGCTGGCAGTGGGGGTTCGTCGTCGTCTCCGCCGTGGGCGTCCTCGTCGCACTCGTCGGCCTCCTCGGGTCGCGGGCCAGCCGGAGGGCGCAGGGCCGGACCGCTGCCGGGGGCCCTGTCGTCGATTCGGAGCACGGCGTCTCGGCTGCTAGCATGGAGCACTGACCAGCCGTCACCCATGCTCCCGCTCCGGCGGAGGCGGGTGACGACGTGCAAGAGAAGCTCGCTTCCACCCGCGCCGACCTCACAGTCGCCGGGTCAAGGTCTGCTCGACCAGGTGTCCTCCGTGGCACCGGTGTCGAGCCGTGTGACGCGACGGCGACCGTCCGGCATACGCGACCCTTGGGCTCCTCGTGCACACACGGGGAGCCCTTTTCTCGTTGTGGTCGCAGCAGGACTGGCACCACCCCCGTCTGGTCACACCATTCATCGAACTTAGGAGCACCACATCAGCGAGCCTCGCATCAACGAGCGCATCCGGGTCCCGGAAGTGCGCTTGGTTGGCCCCAACGGCGAGCAGGTCGGCATCGTCCGCGTCGAGGACGCGCTGCGTCTGGCCGAGGAGGCGAACCTCGACCTCGTCGAGGTGGCCCCCATGGCCAAGCCGCCGGTCGCCAAGCTCATGGACTTCGGCAAGTTCAAGTACGAAGCCGCCATGAAGGCACGGGAAGCGCGCAAGAACCAGGTCAACACGGTCATCAAGGAGATCAAGCTCCGTCCGAAGATCGACCCGCACGACTACGGCACGAAGAAGGGCCACGTCGAGCGGTTCCTCAAGGCCGGCGACAAGGTCAAGGTGACGATCATGTTCCGCGGTCGCGAGCAGTCGCGGCCCGAGCTCGGTCGCCGTCTGCTCGAGCGCCTCGCCGAGGACATCGCCGAGCTCGGCTTCGTCGAGTCGGCCCCGAAGCAGGACGGCCGAAACATGATCATGGTGATCGGCCCGACCAAGAAGAAGGCGGAGGCCAAGGCCGAGCAGCGTCGCTCCCGCGAGCAGCACGACCAGCGCTCCACCGGCGAGCCGGCAACGTCCGGTGAGCAGCCGGAGGCCCAGGCCCCGCAGACCGACGAGGCCACCGCCGCCGCCGAGTGATCGGCGGGCGGTGACCCGCCGGAGGCGAGAGCCCCCGGCACGACACACCACGTGCGCCCACTGGCGCACGCAACACGAAGGAGATCGGCCCCCATGCCGAAGATGAAGACGCACAGCGGTGCGAAGAAGCGTTTCCGCCTCACCGGCACCGGCAAGGTCATGCGCGAGCAGGCCGGCGGTCGCCACCTGCTTGAGCACAAGTCGAGCAAGAAGATGCGTTCCATCGCGAACGACGTCGAGCTCGCCAAGCCGGACGCCAAGAAGGCCAAGAAGCTCCTCGGCAAGTGAGCCGGGACCCCCACCCATCAGCGATTCGCTGAGCAGCCGGGTCTCCGGTAAGCCAGCAGCAGCAAGCACTGCGTCAAGCAGAGAAGGAGTATTCACGTGGCACGCGTGAAGCGGGCAGTCAACGCCCAGAAGAAGCGTCGAGTCGTTCTCGAGCGCGCCAGCGGCTACCGCGGTCAGCGGTCGCGCCTCTACCGCAAGGCCAAGGAGCAGGTCACCCACTCGCTGGGTTACGCCTACCGTGACCGTCGCGCGAAGAAGGGTGACTTCCGTCGCCTCTGGATCCAGCGCATCAACGCTGCGGCCCGCGCCAACGGCATGACGTACAACCGGTTCATGCAGGGCCTCAAGGCCGCCGGTGTCGAGGTCGACCGCAAGATCCTCGCGGACCTCGCCGTCAACGACGCCCCGGCCTTCGCCGCGCTCGTGGAGCTCTCCCGCGCCAACGTCCCGGCCGCTGTCAACGCAGCCGAGGCGAAGGTCGCCGGCGACGCCGCCTGAGCGACGTCGTCCGACGTCACACCAGCATCTCGAGCGCCGGGACACCCCCGTGCTGACCAACCCCCGATCCGATCGGGTCAAGGCGGTACGGGCGCTGTCCCGGCGCTCGGTGCGTTCCCGCACGGGTGAGTTCCTCGCCGAGGGACCGCAGGCGGTCCGCGAGGCGGTCGCCTTCCGTCCCGAGCTCGTCCGGGACGTCTACGTGACGCCCGAGGCGGCCGACCGGCATCCCGCCATCGTCGAGGCCGCGCGCTCCGCCGAGCTCTGGGTGCACGAGGTGAGTCCCGAGGTGCTCGCCGCGATGTGTGACACGGAGTCCCCGCAGGGGATCGCCGCGGTGTGCCACGTCCTCGACGTGCCGCTGGACGCCCTCCTCGCGGACCTGCCGGCCGACGCGCTCGTGTGCGTCCTGACGAACGTCCGCGACCCCGGCAACGCCGGCACCGTCATCCGGGGCGCCGACGCGGCCGGCGCCGACGCCGTCATCGTCAGCGACGCGAGCGTCGACGTCTACAACAGCAAGGTCGTCCGCTCGACCGTCGGGTCCCTGTGGCACCTGCCGCTCAGCCTCGGCGCGTCCGTCCCCGACATCCTCGCGGCCCTGCGCGAGCGAGGGGTCAGGCTGCTCGCCGCAGACGGAGCGGGAACGACTCTCCTCCATGACGCCGACCTCTCCGGTGCCCACGCCTGGGTCATGGGCAACGAGGCCTGGGGCCTGCCGCAGGACGTGCGCGACGCCTGCGACGACGTCGTCCGCGTCCCCATCCACGGCCACGCGGAGTCGCTCAACCTCGCGATGGCCGCGACGATCTGCCTCTACGCCTCGGCCGAGGCACGCCGCACGAGCCGCTGACCGGGCCCTTCGGGCGTGCCCGTGACTATCCTCGGGCCATGACCTCCGTCGACGGGACCGCGGCTCGGCTGCCCGGGTCGGCGGCCGAGATGGCTCCGGTCGCGATGATGGGCGAGCTGCTTCCCGACGGGCTCGTCGTCGTCGGCGCCGACCAGCGCATCCGGTTCGCCAATGCCGAGGCGCTGCGCATCCTCGACTGCGACCATGCCGATCTCGTCGGCCGCACGCTCGACGAGGGGCTGCCCTTCACGGACAAGTACGGCCGGAACTGGTGGGCCCACACCGACCCGTGGAACGGCCTCGCCAGCCGCGGCGGCCACCGCGAGAAGCTGCTCGTCGCGCCCCGGGGCCAGGACGTCCTCGTCACCGCGCGCTACGTGCGGTCCCGACCGGGCGGCACGGTCGAGCGGGTCATGCTCGGTCTGCGTGACGCCGAGGCCCGCCAGCGGGCGGAGCGCGACCAGGCGACCGTCCTGTCGACCGTGGCGCACGAGCTGCGGGCGCCGCTGACGTCGGTGACCGGCTTCACGAGCAGCCTGCTGCGACGGTGGGACCGGTTCACCGACGAGCAGAAGCGCCTCATGATCGAGACGATCGAGGCCGACGCCACCCGCCTGACCCGCCTCATCACCGAGCTGCTCGACATCTCGCGGCTCGACTCCGACAGCCTCAACCTGCGTCGGGGGCCCGTCGACCTCCACGCGCTGCTCACGACCCACGTCGTGCGCTACGAGCTCGGTCGGTCGTCCGGAGTCGTCCAGCTCGGGCTGGGGGAGTCCGCCATCGAAGACGGGCTGCCGGAGATGTGGGCCGACACCGACCGTCTCGAGCAGATCTTCTTCAACCTCATCGAGAACGGCCTGCTGCACGGCGCCGGCAAGGTCACGGTGACCCTCGACCGCGGCGGGGCCCTCGGTGACGCGCCGGAGTCGGTGGTCGTCGAGGTCGACGACGAGGGTGACGGCATACCCCCGTCCGACCGCGAGAAGATCTTCGGTCGCTTCTGGCACGGTCCCTCCAACGCGAGCACGGGCCTCGGGCTCTACGTCGTCCGGGGTCTCGTCGAGGCCCATGGCGGCTCGGTGCTCGTCAGCGACAACGACGCCGGCGGCGCGCGCTTCGTCGTGACGCTGCCGGCCGGCCTGCCCGAGGTCGTCGGCAGCTGACCCGCCGCTGAGCGGATGGCCCCGTGAACCGGTTCGACGCCGCCCCTAGACTGGGCACCCGCACGACAGCCCCCCGTGAACCCGAGCGAGAGCAGCGAACGCACGCCGATGTCCGGACCCAACACGAACTACGACCCGGTCGAGGTCTCCGCGCTCGACCCGGCGAACGTCGACGCAGCGGTACAGGACGCCATCGCCGCGATCACCGCGGCGTCGTCCCTCGACGACCTCAAGGCCGCGCGCATCGCGCACCAGGGGGAGAAGAGCCCGCTGGCCCTCGCCAACCGCGAGATCGGCGCCCTGCCGCCGAGCGCCAAGGCCGAGGCCGGCAAGCGCGTCGGCCAGGCCCGCGGCCGCGTCGGCCAGGCCCTGACCGTCCGGCAGGCCGAGCTCGAGGCCGAGCGCGACGAGCGCATCCTCGTCGACGAGCGCGTCGACGTCACCGTGCCGGCCCTGCGTCGCGAGCCCGGCTCGCGGCACCCGATCGAGCTCGTCGCCCAGCGCCTCGTCGACGCCTTCGTCGGCATGGGCTGGGAGGTCGCCGAGGGGCCGGAGCTCGAGAGCGAGTGGCTCAACTTCGACGCCCTCAACCTCGGGCCCGACCACCCTGCCCGGCAGATGCAGGACACCTTCTTCCTCGATCCGGTCGACTCGGGCCTCGTGCTGCGCACGCAGACGTCACCGGTCCAGATCCGCACCATGCTCGAGCAGGAGCCGCCGATCTACATCGTGGCTCCCGGCAAGGTCTTCCGCACCGACGACCTCGACGCCACGCACACGCCGGTCTTCCACCAGATCGAGTGCCTCGCGATCGACAAGGGCCTGACGATGGCCCACCTGCGCGGCGCCCTCGACGCGTTCGTGCGCATCATGTTCGGCGAGGAGACGCGCACCCGCGTCCGCGCCAACTACTTCCCGTTCACCGAGCCGAGCATGGAGACCGACTTCCTCTGCTTCGCCTGCCACGGCGAGGAGACGTGGGGCAGTGCCGAGCCGTGCCGCACCTGCGGCGGTTCCGGCTGGATCGAGCTGGGCGGCTCCGGCATGGTCAACCGCAAGGTGCTGCGCACCTGCGGCATCGACCCGGACGTCTACTCCGGCTTCGCCTTCGGGCTCGGCATCGAGCGGGCGCTCCAGCTGCGCCACGGGGTCCAGGGGATGCACGAGATCGTCGAGGGCGACGTCCGCTTCTCGCAGCAGTTCGGGATGGGGGTCTGACATGCGTATGCCGCTGAGCTGGCTCGCGGAGTACACCGACCTCGCGCCCGGGGCCCGGGGTGCCGACGTGGCCGCCAGCCTCGTCCGCGTGGGTCTCGAGGAGGAGGACCTCCACGGTGGCGACATCACCGGTCCGCTCGTCGTCGGTCGGGTCCTGTCGTTCGAGCTCGAGCCGCAGAAGAACGGCAAGACGATCCGCTGGTGCACCGTCGACGTCGGACAGAACGGCCAGATGCTGACCGAGGGCAAGCACCAGGAGATCGTCTGCGGTGCCCACAACTTCGAGGTCGGCGACCTCGTGGTGTGCGTGCTGCCCGGTGCCGTGCTGCCCGGCGGCTTCGCGATCTCCGCGCGCAAGACGTACGGCCACGTCTCCAACGGGATGATCTGCGCCGAGGACGAGATCGGTCTGGGGCACGACCACGACGGCATCATCGTGCTCAGCCGGCTGCTGGGCGAGGAGCGCGCGGCGACCCTGAGCCCCGGCGACGACGCGATCGCCCTCCTCGGGCTCGCCGACGAGACCGTCGAGACGAACGTGACGCCCGACCGTGGCTACTGCTTCTCGGTGCGTGGCCTCGCCCGTGAGTACTGGCACGCGCAGGGCAGCCCCGAGGGCGGCTACCGCGACCCGGCCGAGGTCGCGACGCCGGCCGCCACCGCAGGTGGCTACCCGGTGGAGCTCAAGGACGACTCACCCATCGACGGCAACGACGGGTGCGACCGCTACGTCGCGCGGATCGTGCGCGGCATCGATCCGACCCGGCCGTCGCCGTCGTGGATGAGCAAGCGCCTGACGCAGATGGGCATGCGTCCCATCTCGCTCGCCGTCGACGTCACCAACTACGTCATGCTCGCCGTCGGGCAGCCGCTCCACGCCTTCGACGTCGACCGGCTCTCCGGCTCGGTCGTCGTGCGCCGGGCCCGCTCGGGCGAGGTGCTGACGACCCTCGACGACGTCGAGCGCACCCTGCACACCGACGACCTGCTCATCACCGACGGTGGTGAGCAGCCGCTCGCCATCGCCGGCGTCATGGGTGGGGCCTCCTCCGAGGTCTCCGACACGACGACCGACGTGCTCATCGAAGCGGCGCACTTCGACCCGACGACCGTCGCGCGCTCGTCGCGCCGGCACCGCCTCATCACCGAGGCGTCCAAGCGCTTCGAGCGCGGCGTCGACCCGAGGGTGACCGCGGCGGCCGCCCAGCTCGCCGTCGACCTGCTCGTCGAGCACGGTGGCGGCACCGTCGACGACGCCGTCACCGACGTCGACCGCACGAGCGAGCGGACGGCATACCTCCTCGACGTCACGGAGCCGGCGCGCATCGTGGGCGTCGACTACCCGCGCGGGCGGGTCGTCGGCATCCTGCGCGACCTCGGTTGCGTCGTCGACGAGTCCGGCGAGGGCACCGACGACACGCACGTCCTCGTGACCCCGCCGTCGTGGCGCCCCGACCTCGTCGACGCGCCCGACTACGCGGAGGAGGTCGCGCGGATCGACGGCTACAACAACATCCCGTCGATCACGCCGACGCCGAGCGACGGCCGCGGCCTGACCCATGCGCAGAAGGCGCGCCGGGTCGTCGCCGACGCGCTCGCGGGTGCAGGGCTCACCGAGGTCCTCAGCTATCCCTTCGTCGCCGAGGAGCTCGCCGACCAGCTGATGCTGCCGGCCGACGACGACCGCCGTCACGCCGTCCGGCTGGCCAACCCGCTGTCGGAGGAGCGGCCGCTGCTGCGCACCTCGGTCCTCGCCAGCCTCGTCGACACGCTGCGACGCAACGTCGCTCGCGGGCGCAAGGACGTCGCGATCTACGAGCTCGGCCTCGTGTTCCGCCCGGGCGGCGCCATCGGCACCGCACCGATCCCGGGAGTCGCCGCGCGCCCCGACGCCGAGACGCTCGAGCAGCTGTATGCCGCCGTCCCCGCCCAGCCACGTCGCGCGGGCATCCTCGCGACCGGACAGGCGGAGCAGGCCGGCTGGTGGGGTCCCGGCCGCGCCGCCGACTGGAGCGACATGGTCGCCGCCGTGCAGACGGTCGCCGCCGCGCTCGCCGTGCCGGTGGTCGTCGCCAACGACCCCGGTCACGCCCCGTGGCACCCCGGCCGATGCGCCCGGATCACGCTCGTCGACGGCACGCTCGTGGGCCACGCAGGGGAGCTGCACCCCAAGGTGGTCGCGGCCCTCGACCTGCCGGAGCGCACGGTGGCCGCGGAGTTCGACGTCGACGTGCTCGTCGCCGCCAGCGCCGAGCCCGTCCAGGCCAGGCCCTTCTCGACGTTCCCGCCGGCGATGACCGACATCGCCCTGCTCGTGGCCGCTGATGTGGCCGCCGCCGACGTCGAGACGGCCCTGCGCTCCGGTGCGGGCGAGTCGCTCGAGTCGGTCGTGCTCTTCGACGTCTACGAGGGGGAGCGCATCGAGGCCGGACACCGGTCGCTGGCCTACCGCCTCACGTTCCGGGCGCCCGACCGGACGCTGACGACCGACGAGGTCAACGACTTCCGCGACGCGGCGGTCGCGGCGGCCGCGTCTGCGACGGGGGCCGTCCAGCGCTGAACCCCCCAATGCACGAATATGCATGAGCGTGTATAGTCATGCATCGTGATCAGGGCAGCAGTGGCGGGGGCGAGCGGCTACGCCGGAGGAGAGATCCTCCGGCTGCTGCTCGCCCACCCGCAGTTCGAGGTCGGCGCCGTCACGGCGGCCAGCAGTGCGGGTGAACGGCTCGGGGGCGTCCACCCGCACCTGGTCCCCCTTGCGGACCGTGTGCTCGAGGTGACCAGCGTCGAGACGCTGTCCGGCCATGACGTCGTCTTCCTCGCCCTGCCGCACGGCCACTCGGGGGCGCTCGCCGCGCAGCTGCCCGACTCGGTCGTCGTCATCGACTGCGGGGCCGACTTCCGGCTCGAGTCCGAGTCCGCGTGGACGACCTTCTACGACACGGCGTATGCCGGCTCGTGGCCCTACGGCCTCCCTGAGCTCCCCGGACCGGCGGGCACCGTGGCGCGCGAACGGCTCGCGGGCGCACGCCGCATCGCCGTGCCGGGCTGCTACCCGACCGGCATCTCGCTCGCGCTGGCCCCCGGGTTCGCCGCCGGCCTGCTCGAGGCCCAGGACGTCGTCGTCGTCGCCGCCTCCGGCACGTCGGGTGCCGGCAGGTCGCTCAAGCCGCACCTGCTCGGCAGCGAGGTGATGGGCTCCATGTCGCCCTACGGCGTCGGAGGCGGCCACCGGCACACCCCGGAGATCGAGCAGAACCTCTCCCGCGCTGCGGGCGAGCCCGTCACGGTCTCGTTCACACCGACGCTGGCGCCGATGCCGCGCGGCATCCTCGCGACGTGCACGGCCCGCCTGCGTCCGGGCGCCGACCCGGCGTCCGTGCGCGCGGCCTGGGAGGCGGCATACGCCGCCGAGCCCTTCGTCCACGTCCTGCCCGAGGGCTCCTGGCCCGCCACGGCCTCGGTCGTGGGCAGCAACCACGTGCAGCTGCAGGTGGCCGTCGACGAGCGGCTCGGTCGGGTCGTCGTGGTGTCGGCCATCGACAACCTCACCAAGGGCACTGCCGGCGCCGCCGTGCAGTGCGCCAACCTCGCCCTGGGTCTCGAGGAGACCCTCGGCCTCCCCATCGCAGGAGTCGCCCCGTGAGTGGCCACCCGACCGTCCAGCTGCCCGCGGGCTTCCGTGCGGCGGGCGTCACCGCGGGCCTCAAGGCGAGCGGCACCCCCGACCTCGCCCTCGTCGTCAACGACGGTCCGGACCGCCACGCGGCGGCCGTCTTCACGACCAACCGCGTCGAGGCCGCGCCGGTCACGTGGTCGCGCCAGGTCGTCGCCGACGGCCGGGTCGACGCCGTCGTCCTCAACTCCGGGGGCGCCAACGCCTGCACCGGAGCCCAGGGCTTCCTCGACACCCACCGCACCGCCGAGCACGTGGCGGAGGTGCTCGGTGTCTCGGCGGGCGACGTCGTCGTCTGCTCGACCGGCCTCATCGGCGAGCTGCTCCCCATGGACAAGGTCCTCACCGGTGTCGACGCCGCTGCCACCGCCCTGTCCGCCGAGGGCCACGAGGCGGCGGCCGTCGCGATCAAGACGACCGACACGGTGCACAAGGTCTCGACGTACGGGGGCGCCGGCTGGTCGGTGTCCGGCATGGCCAAGGGCGCCGGCATGCTCGCACCGGCACTGGCGACGATGCTCGTCGTCGTGACGACCGACGCCGTCGTCGACCAGCCAGACCTCGACGCCTCGCTCCGCGCCGCGACATCCGTCTCCTTCGACCGCATCGACTCCGACGCATGCATGTCGACGAACGACACCGTCGTCGTCCTCGCCTCCGGGGCCTCGGGCGTCTCCGTCGAGCGGGACGAGCTCACCGAGAGCCTCACCGCCGTGTGCTCCGACCTCGCCCGCCAGCTCATCGCCGACGCCGAGGGCGCCGCACACGACGTCGCCATCGAGGTGGTCGGCGCCGCGAGCACCGACGACGCCCTCGAGGTGGCGCGGTCGGTGGCCCGCAACACCCTCTTCAAGTGCGCGATCTTCGGCAACGACCCCAACTGGGGGCGCGTGCTCGCGGCCGTCGGCACGACGAAGGCCGCCTTCGACCCGACGACGCTCGACGTGACGATGAACGGCGTCCAGGTGTGCCGCGCCGGTGGGGTGGGGGAGGACCGCACCCTCGTCGACCTCGCCCCGCGCGAGGTCCACGTCCTCGTCGACCTGCACGCCGGCCCCGAGGCCGCGACGATCTGGACCAACGACCTGACCCACGACTACGTCCACGAGAACTCGGCCTACAGCACATGACCACCACGAGCACCCGCTCCGACCAGCCCGCCGACCTCCGCGGCCTCATCGACGCCGCGGCCATCCGCGTCGCCGCGGGCAAGGCCGCCACCCTCGTCGAGGCGCTGCCCTGGCTCGAGCGGTTCCGCGGTGCGCTCGTCGTCGTCAAGTACGGCGGCAACGCCATGGTCGACGACGAGCTCAAGGCCGCCTTCGCCGAGGACATCGCGTTCCTCCGGTACGCCGGGCTGCGCCCTGTCGTCGTCCACGGTGGAGGGCCTCAGATCAGGGCGATGCTCGAGCGGGTCGGGCTCGAGAGCGAGTTCAAGGGCGGCCTGCGCGTCACGACGCCCGAGGTCATGGACGTCGTGCGGATGGTCCTGACCGGTCAGGTCGGGCGCGAGCTCGTCGGCCTGCTCAACCAGCACGGTCCCATCGCGGTGGGCCTGTCCGGTGAGGACGCGGCCCTGCTCGGCGCGCGGCGCCGCGGCACGGTCGTCGACGGCGAGGAGGTCGACCTCGGCCTCGTCGGGGACGTCGAGAGCGTCAACCCGTCCGCGATCATCGACATCCTCGACGCCGGCCGGGTCCCCGTGGTCTCCACGGTGGCACCCGACCTCGACGTCGAGGGGCAGGTGCTCAATGTCAACGCCGACACCGCCGCCGCGGCGATCGCCGTCGCTCTCGGTGCCGAGAAGCTCGTCGTCCTCACCGACGTCGAGGGCATCTACGCCGACTGGCCCGACCGTGGCTCGCTGCTCTCGACCATCACCGTCAGCGCAGCCCGGGAGCTGCTCTCGCGCGTCGACCACGGGATGGTGCCCAAGCTCGAGGCGTGCATCCGTGCCGTCGAGGGCGGCGTGCCGCAGACCCACGTCGTCGACGGCCGCAAGCCGCACTCGATCCTGCTCGAGATCTTCACCGACGAGGGGATCGGCACCATGGTCCTGCCCGACATCACCGGCTCCGAGCCGACGCCACCGCGCACATCCGGACCACCCGCCACGCCCGAGGAGGACTCATGACCGCCGGCAGCGACCTGCTCGGCCGCTACGCCGGAGCCATGGTCCAGGTCTTCGGCACGCCCCAGCTCGTCCTCGCCTCCGGCCATGGCTGCTGGGTCACCGACGTCGACGGCAAGCGCTACCTCGACCTGCTCTCCGGCATCGCCGTCAACGCCCTCGGCTACGGCCACCCGGCGCTCGTGCAGGCCGTGACGAAGCAGGCCGAGTCGGCCATCCACGTGTCCAACTTCTTCACCTCGGAGCCGGCCATCGCGCTCGCCGAGCGCATCCTCGCGGTTGCGGCGGCGCCCGCGGGCTCAGGCGTCTTCTTCGCCAACTCCGGCACCGAGGCGACCGAGGCCGCGATCAAGCTGTCGCGGCGCACGGGTCGCACCCGCATCGTCGCGCTCGAGGGGTCCTTCCACGGCCGGTCCACGGGCGCCCTGGCCCTGACCCACAAGGCCGCCTACCGCGAGCCGTTCGAACCGCTCATCCCCGAGGTCGTCTTCGTCCCGCCGAACGACGCTGACGCCCTGCGGGCGGCGGTCGGCGACACGACGGCAGCGCTGTTCGTCGAGCCGGTCCAGGGCGAGGCAGGGGTCCGCGAGCTGTCGGTCGACTACCTGCGCCTCGCTCGCGAGGTGACCTCGGCTCACGACGTCCTCCTCGTCGTCGACGAGATCCAGACCGGCATCGGCCGCACCGGCGACTGGTTCGCGCACCAGCAGTCGGGCATCGTCCCGGACGCCATGACGCTGGCCAAGGGCCTCGGTGGTGGCGTGCCGATCGGCGCGCTCGTCACGTTCGGTCCCGACACCACCGCCCTGCTCGCCGCCGGCCAGCACGGCACGACCTTCGGCGGCAACCCGCTCGCGTGCGCGGCCGGCCTCGCCGTCCTCGACACCATCGAGCGCGACCACCTGCTCGAGCACGTCCGCGACGTCGCCGCGCTGCTCGACGACGTCGAGATCGAGGGCGTCAGCGACACGCGCGGACGCGGCCTGCTGCGGGCGATCGAGCTGGACGGCATACCTGCTCCGGCCGTCATGGCGGCCGCCCGCGACGCGGGCTTCATCGTCAACGCGGTGACTCCGACGGCGCTCCGCCTCGCGCCGCCGCTCGTCATCTCGGCGGACGAGCTCCAGGGCTTCCTCGACGCCCTGCCGGCGATCCTCGAGGCCGCTCACGCGGCGGGGGAGACGACGTCGTGAGCCGCACCCAGCGCCAGCGCCGCATCGTCGAGCTGCTCGGCGCCCATGAGGTGCACAGCCAGGGCGAGCTGTCCGACCTCCTCGCCGCCGAGGGCACCGAGGTGACCCAGGCGACGCTCTCGCGTGACCTCGTCGAGCTCGGCGCCGTCAAGGTCAGGCGCGGCCGCGCCCTGGCGTATGCCGTCCCGGGGGAGGGCGGTGAGGTGGCCGCCGTGGGGTCCATCGGTGACGCCGCCTCGGCCCGTCTGCGTCGCACGTGCGAGGAGCTGCTCGTGTCGGCCGCGGCCGCCGTCAACCTCGTCGTGCTGCGCACCCCTCCGGGCGCGGCCAACTACCTCGCGTCGGCCATCGACCAGACCCGCGACCCCGAGGTGGTGGGCACGATCGCCGGCGACGACACGATCCTGCTCGTGACCGGCAGCGCCGAGCAGGCGAGCGCCGTGGCCGAGCGGCTGCAGTCCCTCGCAGGCACGCGAGACTGAGACCTACTGCACCTGCCTTCCCCTGCCGGCGCCTGCCGCACCCCCACCCACGAGGAGAACCCCGCGATGACCGACCCCACCCACCCGAGCTCCACCGACGGTCCTGAGGGGGCGGAGGGTGCGCCGGGCGCCGCGGCCGCGCCGGCCGAGCGCGTGAGCCTGTGGGGCGGGCGTTTCGCCGGCGGTCCCGACCAGGCACTGGCCGCACTGTCCAAGAGCACCCACTTCGACTGGCGCCTCGCGCCGCACGACATCGCCGGGTCTCGCGCCCACGCCCGTGTGCTCCACTCGGCCGGGCTGCTCTCCGACGAGCACCTCCAGGCGATGCTCGACGGTCTGGACGGGCTCGAGGCCGACGTCGTGTCGGGCGCCTTCACGCCCGCGGAGGACGACGAGGACGTCCACACCGCTCTCGAGCGCGGCCTCATCGAGCGCGTCGGCCCCGACGTCGGCGGGCGGCTGCGCGCCGGCCGGTCCCGCAACGACCAGGTGGCGACGCTCTTCCGGATGTACCTGCGCGAGCACGCTCGCGTCGTCGGAGGCCTCGTCCTCGACGTCGTCGACGGCCTCGTGTCGCAGGCCGACCGTCATCTCGGCGTCGCCATGCCGGGCCGCACGCACCTGCAGCACGCCCAGCCGGTCCTCCTGTCGCACCACCTGCTCGCCCACGCATGGGCGCTGCTGCGCGACGTCGACCGACTGCGCGACTGGGACGTCCGCGCGAACGCCTCTCCCTACGGGTCCGGGGCCCTCGCCGGCTCCTCGCTCGGGCTGGACCCCGAGGCCGTGGCCCACGACCTCGGCTTCGCTCGCGCCGTCGAGAACTCCATCGACGGCACCGCGTCGCGCGACTTCGTGGCCGAGTTCTCGTTCGTCTCGGCAATGACCGCGGTCGACATCTCCCGGATCGCCGAGGAGGTCGTCATCTGGGCGACCAAGGAGTTCTCCTTCGTCACGCTGCACGACTCGTACTCGACGGGGTCGAGCATCATGCCGCAGAAGAAGAACCCCGATGTGGCCGAGCTGGCCCGCGGCAAGGCCGGTCGTCTCGTGGGCGACCTCGCCGGGCTGCTGACGACCCTCAAGGCGCTCCCGCTGGCCTACAACCGTGACCTCCAGGAGGACAAGGAGCCGGTCTTCGACGCCGTCGACACGCTGGAGGTCCTGCTGCCGGCCTTCTCGGGCATGGTCGACACCCTCGTCTTCGACACCGAGCGCCTCGCGTCCCTCGCGCCGCAGGGATTTGCCCTGGCCACCGACATCGCCGAGTGGCTCGTGCGCCAGGGCGTCCCGTTCCGCGTCGCGCACGAGGTGGCCGGCGCGTGCGTCCGCGAGTGCGAGCCGCGCGGCATCGAGCTGTGGGACCTCACCGACGAGGACTTCGCCCGGATCAGCGAGCACCTGACGCCCGACGTGCGGTCGGTCCTCTCGGTCGAGGGTTCCCTGGCCTCGCGGGACGCCCAGGGCGGCACCGCACCGGTCCGGGTCACCGAGCAGCTGGTGCTCGCGCGCGAGCGTCTCGCCGACGCCCGGACGTGGACCTCGGCGACCGTCTGACCCTGCCGTTAGCGTGTCGTCGGTGAGCCCCGACCACACCCGCCTGCCGCGATCGTTCTTCGCCAGGCCGTCCGTCGAGGTCGCACCCGACCTGCTCGGGCGACACCTGGCGTTCGGCGGCGTCGTGCTGCGCCTGACCGAGCTCGAGGCGTATGCCGGCACGCTCGACCCCGGGTCACACGCCTATCGCGGTGAGACGCCGCGCACGCAGCCCATGTTCGGACCGCCAGGGTTCACCTACGTCTACTTCACCTACGGCCACCACTGGTGCGTCAACCTCGTCGTCGGCGAGGAGGGAGCGGCCTCGGCCGTGCTCGTGCGGGCCGGTGAGGTGGTCGCCGGCCATGACCTCGTCCGGTCCCGGCGGGGGCCGGTGCGCGAGCGCGACTGGGCACGTGGACCGGGGCGGGTCGGCCAGGCGCTCGCGATGACCAAGGAGCACACGGGGCTCGACTTCTGCCGACCTCTTGTGGGGGAGCCGATCGACCTCGTCGTGGCCGAGGGCGAGCGGACCCCTCCCGAGCGCGTCGGCGTCGGCCCCCGGGTCGGCGTCAGCGGCCCGGGTGGTGACGGCACCGCCTTCCCGTGGCGCTTCTGGGTCGACGGTGACCCGAACGTCTCGGCCTACCGCCCCGGCGTCGTGCGGCGCCGACGCGGGTGAGGCGTCTGCCGCGGTCGTTCTTCGCGAGGCCGGTCCTCGACGTGGCCGCCGACCTGCTCGGCCGACACGTGCAGCACGGCGGGGTCACGGTGCGCGTCACCGAGACGGAGGCGTATGCCGGTCTCGTCGACCCCGCGTCACGAGTGCTCAGTCGGCCGACCCGTCACAACGCCCCGGTCTTCGGGCCGTCCGGGCACGCCTTCGTCTACTTCACCTACGGCCACCACTGGATGCTCTGCGTCGTCACGGGCGCCGAGGGCGTCCCCGACGTGGTCCTGCTGCGCGCCGGTGAGGTGGTCGCGGGTCACGACGTCGCCGCGGGGCGCCGGCCGGGCGTGCGTGAGCGCGACTGGTGCCGGGGACCGGGACGGCTGACCAACGCGCTCGCGGTCACAGGGACGCTCTCTGGTGTCGACGTGTGCGCGGTCGGATCCGCGCTCGCCCTCGGCGCCGGCGACCCCGCGGAGGGGAAGGCCGTGCGCGCCGGCCCACGCGTGGGCGTGAGCGGCCCCGGGGGCGACGGCGGGGCCCACCCGTGGCGCTTCTGGATCGACGCGGAGCCGACCCGTCTCGCCGTACCGTCCCGGGGTCGCCCGACGACGCTCGTGACGCCCGCCATGCGGGACCGCGCGGTACTCGGTGGCCGGGGCGCGGCGGCATACGGCAGGCTGTGTGCCGGTGGGCAGGGAGCCCACCCGACCGAGAGGACACCGATACCCGTGACGGACATCTTCGACGAGCTGCAGTGGCGCGGCCTGGTGGCACAGACCACCGACGAGGCGGCGCTGCGCGAAGCACTCGCGGAGGGACCCCTCACGCTGTATTGCGGCTTCGACCCGAGCGCGCCGTCGTTGCACTTCGGCAACTTCGTCCAGCTGTCGGTCATGCGACGGATGCAGGCTGCCGGGCACCACGTCATCTGTCTCGTCGGGGGGTCCACCGGACTCATCGGTGACCCCAAGCCCGACGCGGAGCGCGTGCTGCAGGACAAGGACACCATCGCGTCCGCGGTGAACCGGATCCAGCAGCTCGTCGGGCCACTGCTCGACTTCGAGGGCGAGAACGCCGCCGTGCTCGTCAACAACCTGGACTGGACGGCGCCGATGAGCGCGCTCGACTTCCTGCGCGACGTCGGCCGCCACTTCCGCGTCAACCAGATGATCCGCAAGGAGGCCGTGGCGCGGCGGCTCGAGAGCGACCAGGGGATCTCCTACACGGAGTTCAGCTACCAGATGCTCCAGGCGCTCGACTACCTCGAGCTGCACCGGAGCCGAGGCTGCACCCTCCAGATCGGTGGCAGCGACCAGTGGGGCAACATCACGGCCGGCGTCGACCTCGTCCACCGGGTCGAGGGCACGTCGGTGCACGCGCTCGCGACGCCGTTGCTCGTCGACTCGACGGGCCGCAAGTTCGGCAAGTCGGAGGGCAACGCGGTGTGGCTGAGCGCCGACATGACGAGCCCGTACGTCTTCTACCAGTACTTCCTCAACGTCGAGGACGCATCGGTCATCAGCATGCTCAAGGCGCTCTCGGACCGGTCCCGCGACGAGATCACCGAGCTCGAGCGGCAGGTGGCGGAGGAGCCGTTCCGCCGAGCGGCGCAGAAGGCGCTGGCCGCCGACGTCACGACTCTGGTCCACGGAGCCGACGCGACCGCCTCGGTCCAGGCGGCCTCCGAGGCGCTCTTCGGCAAGGGCGACCTGACCGGTCTGGATGCGTCGACACTGACGGACGCCACGGCCGAGCTGCCCGGCGCTCCCGTGTCCGTGGGGACGTCGGTCGTCGACGCCCTCGTGGCGGTCGGGCTCGTCGACTCGCGCAACGCGGCGAGGCGGGCGATCGGTGACGGCGGGGCCTCGCTCAACAACGTCAAGGTGACCGACCCGGAGCAGGTGCTGGGGGAGGGCGACTTCCTGCACGGGAGTGTCGCCGTCATCAAGCGGGGTCGACGCAACCTGGCGGCGGCGCGACGCGCCTGAGACCTCGCGTGGGTGAGGATCGAGCTGTGCCCGAACGCGGCACCTCCCACACATCTGGGACTGCTTGAGGGGGCGGATTCCGTTGGGCGACAACGGTATCCGCCCCTTCAGTGTCGACCAGGCGGTCCGAGGAGAGCGGATTTGTGTTTCTCCGGAGGGCCGGGTTAATGTTCTCTTCGTCAGCCCGACAGGGAGCACCGGACACCACCGCCGAGCGAGCGATCGCGACGCGAAGCAGGCCGGTCCCGGGGGTGGCAGAAGGACCGAGGTGCTCGATCTGATCGGGTAGCCTCGGGGAGCAGGACCGCTGACACCAAGCGGGTCGGATCCGGTCGTCCTGAAGGACGCTTCGCGGGTTTGACTCCCAAGCCCCCGGCGGGTAAGTTTGAAGGGTTGCCCCGGAGGCCTCCTCGTTGAGGTGGTTGATGGTGTGTGTCCGATTCTTGAGAACTCAACAGCGTGTCAAAAATCGATGCCAATTACCTCGTCCCGAGGCCTGGTTCGGTCCACCGTCTGGTGGTCTGGGTGGGTTTTGGGCGAATTATCCTTTGGTTGAATTGAACTTCTAGCTTTTTGAGCTGGTTGTTCGACTTCAGTCAGGTTTTCGAGCCCTTCATGGGTTCAAAGTTTGCTCGTCCTCTTTTCGGGGGTGGGTGTTTGAACATCAACGGAGAGTTTGATCCTGGCTCAGGACGAACGCTGGCGGCGTGCTTAACACATGCAAGTCGAACGGTGATGACGGGAGCTTGCTCTTGTTTGATCAGTGGCGAACGGGTGAGTAACACGTGAGTAACCTGCCCCAGACTCTGGGATAACCCCGGGAAACCGGAGCTAATACCGGATATGACACCAACCTGCATGGGTATGGTGTGGGTATGGTG